>NZ_MEGQ01000012.1:0-54265 GCF_001725585.1 Thiomonas sp. SCN 64-16
CTCTTGCGCGGTAAGCTGCCCCTTGGCCATCCCTGTCTCCGCCGAGTTCGACTGTCCACAAAATTATCATCAAAATCGACAGAACTGTCATCCACTTTCAGAAACGGCGCGAAACAATGAAAGGCTGTAAAGCATTGAAAATAAACGGAAAAAACAACAATGCGGAACGGGGTGGAACGAAGACAAGACAGACTTCGTCTCCGCCAATATTCTGTTTTAAGAAGTCCAAGGAAGTCTGAAAAACCCGCTGTTCTCCTCTGAGACAGCGGGTTTTTTGTTTGCAGAAGTCTGGCAAGCTTTTTGACGGCCGGTTGCTTCATGGGGCATGGCCTGGGGCATTGAAGCAGATTACGTCGGGCATCCTCCGTGTCTTTGCCTACGACCGAAGGAAAATGCCGCTGACCGGCGCCGAATACAAAACGGCCCGCTTCCCAGAGGGCAAGCCCGTACAAGCGCGTCTTGGTTCTGCTGCAAAAATGGTGCGCCCGGCTGGGATCGAACCAGCGACCCTTGGCTTCGGAGGCCAATACTCTATCCACTGAGCTACGGGCGCAGGCGGAAGGTGCGTTGTGACTTCCGTGCAACGCAACATCTTAACCTGTTCGGGGGCTGTCGCGGCCGTAATGTCAGGAGGGCTTCTGCTTTGGCTGCCTGCAGATTTGACTTGAATTTGACTTGAGGTTCGGTCGACAGGGGGCGACGGTATGTCGCACTACAGAATGTTTCTGAATATGATGCGAATCAAATTCAGGATCTCTGGCGGGCGGTGTTGGGGTTGACCCCGTCGAGGGATCGTGAGCAACGCATATCATGTCGTCTGCAATTTTTCAGATTTCCACTTTTTACACTCGACCGTTATGAGCGCACCGCACTCGAATTCCCATTTCGCTTCTTCCAGTTCCGACGATGTGTCTGATCTGCCTTTTGCGCCGACTCTGCGCAAGATTCTGATGGTGATGGGCGTCGGCTTCATTGTTCCTATCGTCTTGTTGCTGTTGATTGCGTTTTACATCGGCAGCAGCAGCCAGCCACCGGCGGGTTCGGAGGCGCTGGCGACGGCTGAGGTGGATGCGCGGGTTGCTCCGGTGGGCTCTGCCGCAGTGGCGGCCAGCAGTCAGGCTGCGGCACAGCAGAATGCGGCCTCGATGACCACAGCCGCTGCGGCGCCTGCGGCTTCTTCTGCAGCGACAACGCCGGCGGGCTCAAGCAGCGGTGCGGCGGTGCCGGTTGCGGCGACCAAGGTGGACGGCAAGGGTTTGTACGAATCCACCTGTATCGCTTGCCACGGTGCGGGTGTGGCAGGCGCACCCAAGGTGGGCGACAAGGCAGCCTGGGCGCCGATCATTGCACAGGGCGACGCGGTGTTGTATGACCGTGCGATTCATGGTTATACGGGCAAGCTCGGCGTGATGCCGCCCAAGGGCGGTTCTTCGGCGAGCGATGATGACGTGAAGGCCGCTGTGGACTATATGGTGGCTCAGTCGAAGTAAGTGTCGAAGGGGGGGCTCCCCGCCTTCATCGTGACAAAAAAGCCCGCGATCTGCGGGCTTTTTTGTCGCCAACTTCAGGGGGGATCGGGCCGAAAACCGAAGAACTCAGCAGGCGACTCGGTGAAGTGGCCGATGGTCAGGGGGGCGGCGTTGGGCAGGCAGAGTTGTACGCCTGGGGCATCGAGATGGTCGGCGAGCAGGGACATGTCGGCGCTGTGCAGCAGGCCGGGGCCGAGGCCGGTGCGCAGCCACACCTGACCCCGATCATCCAGCCAGAGGGATTCGACCTTGCAAGCCTGGTCGGTATGCGTGCTCCAATGTGCGCCCGCTCTGGCATTGTGATGCAGGCGGATGATCCACGGCGCGGCTTCCAGGCTGACATCGACCCGCTGCGGGCCGTTCTGGAAGTACCACGCACCGGTGGCATCGACGGTGTAGTTGCGGCCGATGAAAGCGGCCAGGCCCGCGTGCAGGACGGGGCCGGCGTCGGTTTTGTCCAGTCGCCCCTTTGCATCGCGAGGCCAGGTGGTGGGGCCAGCGTGATTGCGCATCCACCATTGGCCGCGCTGGTCGAGGGCCAGCCAGCCGGTGCAGCGTGGCACGCTGGGCCAGCGTGACATGGCTTGGAGTACCGCGCTGTCCATCGCTTAGTTTCCGTGTTGGAAGAAGTGCAGCAGACGCTGCGGCAGCCAGTCGAGATGCCCGGGCAGGCTGCCTTGAGCAAAACCGACATGGCCGCCGTGGGCGGGCTGCTCAAGCCGCACCCAATCTGAGACGGCGCTGGCGACGGGTAGCACGTCGGCGGGCTGGAAGGGGTCGTTGCGGGCGTTGAGAATAAGGGTGGGGACGCGAAGCTCGCGCAGATGCGGTTTGCTGGAAGCGCGCTCCCAATAATCGGCCGCGTCGCGGAAGCCGTGGATAGGGGCGGTGAAGGCATCGTCGAACTCGCCCAGATTGCGCGCACGCCGCACGCGCTGCGGATCGGCCAGCCCGGGGTGACGCGCGATCATGCGCAGGGCCTTGGGCTTGAGGGTGCGCAGAAAAAGCCGGGTATAGATCTGGTAACTCATGCCGGTGGCGATGGCGCGGCCTCCGGCGGCCAGATCGAGCGGGGCGCTGACGGCCGCCACGGCGCGCACCCGCTGGCTGGCCGCCCCGCCCTGCACTTGCGCCCAGCGCAATAGCGCATTGCCGCCCAGCGACACGCCGGCGGCGTACAAGGGCGCGCGCGGGCGGGTCTTAGTGAATCTCTGGAGTATCCAGTCGATCTCGGTGAAATCGCCGGAGTGATAGGCGCGCGGCGCGCGGTTGTCTTCGCCCGAGCAGCCCCGGAAGTGCGGCACGGCGCATTGCCAGCCGACTTGGGCGCAGGCGGCGAGAATCGCCTGTGCATAGTGGCTCTGCGACGAACCTTCTAGCCCGTGGAACAGTACCAGCAGGGGGGCGGAAGGGCCGAACGGGGCGTCCAGCCAGTCCACGTCGATGAAGTCGCCGTCGGGCGCCGTCCAGCGTTCACGGCGCAACGCGGGGCGACGCGCGCCGGGACGTGAGATCAGTGCAGGCACCACGGTCTGCAACTGCCCGCCGGGCAGCCAAAGCGGTGCGGTGTAGGGAGTTGCGGCCTTGGTCGAAGACACGGTGCGGGTAAGGAGGCCGAGCGGGACGCTATTCGTCGACACCCTCTCAGTGCAGGACGTCGGTCGGCGCCATGGCGGCCAGCGGCGCCTGCGGCGCGCCGGGGCTGGCGTGGTGCAGCACGATGCGCCACCCGGCGGCGGTCTGTACGAACAGATTGGTGGCGAGCACGAAGCCCCATTGCGGCTGGCCGTCCACATCGAGCGGCACGCGTTCGACCACGCTGTGTGCGGCGCTGGTCATGCTGTGCCAACGGTGCTGTACCTCGGCATTGATCTGCAAACCGCCGTTGACAAACAGTTGCGCGAAGCCCTCGCGTATCGCTGCCTGACCGTCCAGCCGTTGGCCGCCGGGATGAATGCAGCAGATCTCGTCTTCTTCCGACCACAGGGCCATCAGCGCGTCGAGATTGCCGCTGGAAAGGGCCTCGTAGAACGCGGCTTCGACATCATCGGGCGAGTTGGTCCAGGGGGTTTGGGGCGGGAGCTTGCGGCGCGGCATGGCGGGTCTCGGTCGTTGTGTCGGGTCAGCGGAACACCACGGTTTTGTGGCCGTTACGCAGAATGCGATGCTCAACCTGCCAGCGCACGGCGCGCGCGAGCACGACGCTCTCCACATCCTGGCCGACGGCGGTGAGATCGGCCGCACTCATGGTGTGGTCGACGCGTTCGACGTCCTGCTCGATGATGGGGCCTTCGTCGAGCTCGGCGGTGACGTAATGCGCCGTGGCGCCGATGAGCTTGACCCCGCGCGCATAGGCCTGCGCGTAGGGGCGCGCGCCCTTGAAGCTGGGCAGGAAAGAGTGGTGGATGTTGATGGCTCGGCCTTCGAGCTGGGCGCAGAACTCAGCGCTCAAAATCTGCATATAGCGCGCGAGCACCAGCAGCGCCGCGCCGCTTTGTTGCATCACGCCGAAGAGGGCCTGTTCCTGCGCCCGCTTGGTTTCGGCGGCTTCTCCGGCCTTCAGCGGAAGATGGTGAAACTCGATGCCGTAGCTGCGCGTCAGATCGGCGAAAGTGGTGTGATTGGAGACGACGGCGGCGATGTCCATCGCCAGTTGCCCGGCCTTCCAGCGGTAGAGCAGATCGTTGAGGCAGTGGCCGTACTGACTGACGGCGATGACGACCTTGGGGCGAATGCGCAGATCGTGAAACTGCGCCTGCATGTCGAAGCGCTTGCGCACATCGCCGAACAACAGCGCGAGCTGGGCAGCGTCCTGCAGATGCTCCGGGGCGGAGAAGTGCACCCGCATGAAAAACAGCCCGGTGTCGGCATCACCGTATTGCTGCGAATCCATGATGTTGCAACCCGCCTGATAGAGCAGGCCGGAGACCGAATGCACGATGCCTGGCGCGTCCGGGCACGAGAGGGTGAGAACGAATTCTGGCGGGGTGTGAGGCATACCGGGCCGTGCGAGACGGCAGGGAAGAAGGGCAAGCCCGCGATTTTAGGGGCCCGGAAGCGAAGAGAGAACTAGAGGCGGGAATAGGGGCGGGGTATCAGCGAGTGAGCTGCACCGATCCCTGCACCGTGAGCTGCAGCGGGGTGCGCCCCGTGACCAGGGGTACGGCGGGTGCTTGCTCTTCGGCCATGGGCGCGGCGGCGCGCATCATCATGGGGCGGGGCTGCGGCAGTTGTCCCTGCGTGGGTTCGATACTCAGGGTGCGCAGGGTGTAGCTGCCGTAGCCCAGCGCGCGCGCCGCCGTGGCGGCCTTGGACTTGAAGCGCGCTATGGCCGAATCGATCAGCGTGGTTTCCTCGCGGTCGCGCAGGGCCTTGGAGAGTTCGAAGCCGTTGGATTCGATCATGAAGCCCTGCTGCGCCAGTTGCCCGGCCATCTTGCCCAAAGCGGCAAAGTCGTGCGACTTGAGCACCAGTCCGGCGCGCACCGTCCAGCCGTCGCGTTGCGACTGATTGTTCACCGTTTTCCAGCGTGGCTGGGTGGTGAACGCCCCACTGCTGGCCTCGATGTCGGGCACGGTGCGGGCCTGCTTCGAGGCTGCTTCGAGCAACTTGCTGACTTGCGCGGTGAGGCTGGCCGGGTCAGCCCCGCTGCGTTCCGCGGCCAGAGTCGTCACCGCGAGGTCGGGCACTACTTCGACCTGCGCCGTGGCCTGTAGATCGACCACCCCCGCGACCACCCCCGCGACGACTCCCGGGGTCGGCTGTGCAAGGGACTGCGCCTGCGCGGCAGCGCAGAACAGAAGGCTGGCGAGCCATAGACCGGCGACGGGTGAAACTGGACGCAAAACAGGACGTGATGACATGGTTTTTCTCGCAGACAAAGATCGGACGCGACAGACGTAGACCCCAGACGCAGACCCTTAAGCCGAGTCTAAGGCAAGGCAGCGAACATTCCACCATCGCAACTCGTTTGAATCGTTTCGGAGGCAGTCATGCAAAGCAAAAAATCGAAGGTTTCGTCAAAACTCTGGGCCGCACTGGCGGCAGCGGGCATCATCGCCGGAGCCGGCACCATGGCCTATCAGTTCAGCTATGCCGAAACGGCGCCGCAGGTTGAAATGAACCACAAGGTCGTGCCGCTATTCAACAATCCGCCGGCCGCACCAGCGACCAATGTGGCGGTGAACGCGCCGAACTTCGCTTCCATCGTCAAGGCCTACGGCTCGGCGGTGGTGCACATCAATGTGAAGGGCGAAACCAAGGAAACGGTGCAGCAGCAACAGATTCCCAAGCAGTTCCAGAACGATCCGTTTTTCCGCTTCTTCCAGCAATTCAATAACGGCCAGCAGCAGGAAGTGCCGACCGAAGGGCTGGGCTCGGGCTTCATCATCAGCTCCGACGGGCTGATTCTGACCAACGCGCACGTCGTCAAGGGCGCCAGCTCGGTACGTGTGACCCTCACCGACCATCGCACTTACAAGGCCAAGGTGCTGGGCTACGACACCAAGACCGACATCGCGGTGATCAAGATTCCGGCGACCAATCTGCCCACGGTGCGGCTGGGCAACCCGTCCAATCTGGAGCCGGGTGACTGGGTGCTGGCCATCGGTTCGCCCTACGGCTTCTACAACACGGTGACCGCGGGGATTGTGAGTGCCAAGAGCCGCTCGCTGCCCGACGACAGCATGGTGCCCTTCATTCAGACCGACGTGGCGGTGAACCCCGGCAACTCGGGCGGGCCGCTGTTCAACACCAAGGGTGAAGTGGTCGGCATCAACTCGCAGATCTTCACGCAGACCGGCGCGTTTGAAGGGCTGTCGTTCGCCATCCCGATCAATGTGGCCGAGCGCGTGGCCAAGCAGATCATCGAGCATGGCAAGGTGCAGCACGCACGGCTGGGCATCGCGGTGCAGACGGTGACACAAAACCTGGCGACCTCTTTTGGTTTGCAAACGCCTCGCGGCGCGCTGGTCGCGCAGGTCGAGAAAGACAGCCCGGCATCCAAGGCCGGTCTCCAGCCGGGCGACATCATTCTCAGCGTGAACGGCCAGCCGGTGAACGATTCGGCCGATCTGCCGATGATGATCGGCCTGTCCGAGCCCGGCAGCAAAGTGACCCTGGGCGTTTGGCACGATCACAAGCAGCAGACCATCACCGCCGTTCTGGGCAACTTCAGCGACAACGTGACCCTCGCTTCGGCCAGCCCGGGCGCGCAGGGCGACCACGGCGGGCTGGGGCTGGTGGTGCGCCCGCTCAACGCCAATGAAGAGCAGCAGGCCGGCGTGTCGCATGGGCTGTTGGTCGAGGGCGTCAGCGGCCCGGCGGAACAGGCCGGCATCCAGCCCGGCGACATTCTGATCGCGGTCGACGGCAAGTCGGTCAGCAGCATCGATCAGGTGCGTGGCATCCTGAAGAGTGCGGGCAAATCGGTGGCCTTGCTGATTCAGCGCGGCAGCAACCGCATCTTCGTGCCGGTACAGATCGGCTGAAAACTTTCCTCAACTTCCTTTCCTCCAAGCAGTGTTTCGCGGGGCCGCTGGCCCCGCTTTTTTATGCGCGGTCGTGTCGCGAGCTGGTTCTACACTGAGCTTTTTGGATTGGAGAATTTCATGTTGATCGCACAAAACCTCAAGAATCTGGGCATCAGCCTGCCCCCGGTTTCCACCCCCGCCGCTGCCTATGTGCCGTTTGTGCAGACCGGCAATCTGGTGTTTCTCTCAGGCCATATTGCGAAAAAGGAGGGCAAGGTGTGGGTCGGTCAACTGGGCACCGATATGGACACCGCCACCGCCAAGGAAGCAGCGCGGGCCATCGCCATCGACCTGCTGGGCACGCTGCAGGCCGCAGTGGGCGATCTGGAGCGGGTCAAGCGCGTGGTGAAACTGCTCGGTCTGGTGAACTCCGCGCCTAATTACACCGAACATCATCTGGTGATCAACGGAGCGTCGGAGCTCATCGCCCAGGTGTTCGGCGAACGCGGCGCGCATGCCCGCAGCGCTTTTGGCGTGGCGCAGCTGCCGATGGGCGCCGCAGTGGAAATCGAACTGATCGCCGAGGTGTGAGGTGATTCGCAAGTCCCAGCTGGGCGACGCCGAGGCGCTCGCCGCACTGTCGGGTCAACTGGGCTATCCCGCCACTGCGGTACTCATGCGCGAGCGGCTTGCACTCATCTTGCCATCAGCCGATCACGCGGTGTTTGTTGCCGAAGTGCAAGGGCGAGTGGTGGCCTGGACGCATATGCTCAAAGTGCTGCATCTGGAATCCGGGCTCTGCGCCGAAATTGCCGGGCTGGTGGTGGACGAGGCGCACCGCAGCGAAGGCCTGGGGGCGGAGCTGGTGCGCCGCGCCATCGACTGGACGCGCTCGCAGGGACTGGCCGTGCTGCAAGTCCGCAGCCGCGCTGAGCGCCTGCGCACCCATCAGTTCTATTTGCGTCTGGGTTTTGCCCAGACCAAGGTGCAGCATCTGTTCGAGCTGCGCGTGCCGGACTGAGCGCCAAGGAAACTAGAATGCTGCTGGTTTGCCGTACCGGGTTGCGGCACTTTCACGGTTCAGGGAGGAATCGGCATGTTTTTTCAGGATGATGACAACTACGTTCCCATTGTCGGCGTGGTTCTGGCGACCGTGCTCGCGACGGTGGCGGTGATTGTCGGCGTGGCCATCAAAGATGGCGGCGGGGCGCAAGGGCAGGCCGCAGCCGCACCGGCCACAGCTTCCGCGCCGTCCGCCCCCATGCTGGCGACCTCGATGCCGCAACCGATGAATGCAGAGGCCGATGGCGCTCGCGTGGTGGTGGAAAACGGGGTGGTCAAGTTCTACTTCGCCAGTGGCAAGGCCGATCTGGCGGCGGGCGCTGATGCTGCGCTCAAGCAAGTTGCCGAGGCCGTGGCGCAAGGGCACTCGGTGGTGATTAGCGGCTATCACGACGCGACGGGTTCCGCGGCGCTGAATGCCGAGCTGGCGAAGAAGCGCGCTTCCGCGGTGCGCGATGCGCTGGTGGCGCAAGGCGTGTCGGCTGATCGCATCACCCTCGAAAAACCGGCGGAAACGACGGGCGGCGCCAGCGGCGTCGAAGCTCGCCGGGTAGAGGTGGTGGTGAAGTAAAACCGCCGCACGACAACGCAAAAACGCCCTGCCTTTGCTTTGTACAGGGCGTTTTTGTTGGCGTTCTGTTTTACGCGCGGCTCAGGCGGTCCGGCTTGAACGTCACCTCGAGCTTGCGACCGCGCCGGGCGCGTTTGCCGACATAAGCGGTTTGCTGGGCGGCGCTGAGTGTGGCGCTGCGTTCCATGCCGCCGCGACCTTTGCCGCTGACGAGCAGGGCGTCGCGCTCGGCGGCCAGCTGCGCCACGCTTTGCAGGGCTTCCTTGGCGTCGAGCGCCATCAGGGTGATCCCCCTTCCGCCGCGGGCCAGAGTTTTGACTTCTGCCGCCGGATAGAGCAGCAGGCGGCCGTCTGCGCTGAGCGTGGCCAGACGCCCGACAGGGCTGCCGTCGGCGTCGGTGTCGAGCACCAGCGGGCGCTGCAGGGCGTCGCCGTCTTCGAGGGTGACGAAGGTTTTGCCCGCGCGTTGGCGGCTCAGGGCATCGCTGATGTGGGTGACAAAGCCGAAGCCCTGCGCCGTCCACAACAGCAGCGCCGTGGTGCGGGCGCCCGCGAGGTAATGCAGGGCCTGCGTGCCCGGTGCGAGTTCGATGAAAGAGGTGACGGGCTGGCCGTCGCCGCGCCCGCCGGGCAGGTCGGCGACCTCGATGGAATAAACCCTGCCGTCGCTGCCGAGCACGACGAGGGGATCGACGCTGCGGCATTCGAACGTGGCGTAGAGCGCATCGCCCGGCTTGAAGGTGAGGGCGGACAGCACCAGGCCGTGGCCTTTCTGCGTGCGCAGCCAGCCTTTTTGCGACACGATGACGGTGACGGGTTCATCGACCACCTTGACCTCGGCCACGGCGCGTTGCTCGGCCTGGATGAGGGTGCGGCGGTCGTCGCCGAACTGCTTGGCGTCGGCCTCGATTTCGCTGATGATGCGCCTGGTCATGGCTTTTTCGTCGGCGAGCAGTTTTTGCAGTTCGGCGGCTTCAGTGCGCTGGGCGGCGAGTTCTTTGTCGATGCGGATGGCCTCCAGCCGTGCGAGCTGGCGCAGCCGCATGTCGAGAATGTCGTCGGCCTGCAACTCGGTGAGATCGAAGCGCGCCATCAGCGCCGGCCTGGGATCGTCGCTGTTGCGGATGGTCTCGATCACTTCGTCGAGGTTGAGCAGCACCTGCTGCCGACCTTCGAGGATGTGGATGCGCGCGTCCACCTGTTCCAGGCGATGCTTTGAACGACGCTGCACCGTGTCGCGGCGGTAGGCGATCCACTCGCGCAGAATGTCCATCAGCCCCTTCTGGCGCGGCTTGCCGTCGGTGCCGATCATCACCAGGTTGATCGGCACGCTGGTCTCCAGGCTGGTGCGCGCGAGCAGGGTGTTGACGAACTCGGCCTGATCGATGCGAGAGCTGCGCGGCTCGAACACCAGCCGCACCGCGGCTTCGCGGCCCGACTCGTCGCGCACCGTGTCGAGCAGGTTCAGCAGGGTGGCTTTCAGTGCGATCTGCTCGGGTGCGAGCGCCTTCTTGCCAGGGCGGATTTTGGGGCTGCTGAGTTCCTCGATTTCTTCGAGCACCATCTGCGTGCTGGTGCCGTGCGGCAGTTCGTTGATCACCAGTTGCCATTGGCCGCGCGCGAGTTCTTCCACCGTCCAGCGGGCGCGAACCTTCAGGCTGCCACGGCCGACGGCATAGGCGGCGGCGATGTCCTGCGGGCTGGAGATGAGCTGACCCCCGGTGGCGAAGTCGGGCCCGGGCATCAGCGCCAGGACGTCGGCGAGTTCGAGGCGGGGATTCTTCAGCAGGGCGACGCAGGCGTTGGCGACTTCTCGCAGGTTGTGGGCCGGAATCTCGGTGGCCATGCCCACGGCGATGCCGCTGGCGCCGTTGAGCAGCACGAAAGGCAGTCGCGCGGGCAGCAGCCGGGGCTCGGTGGTCGAGCCGTCGTAGTTGGGAATGAAGTCGGCGGTGCCCGCGTCGATTTCGCCCAGCAGCAGCCGGGCGATGGGCGAGAGCCGCGCCTCGGTGTAGCGCATGGCGGCGGCGCCGTCGCCGTCGCGCGAGCCGAAGTTGCCCTGACCGTCGATCAGGGGATAGCGCTGCGCGAAGTCTTGCGACAGCCGCACCAGGGCGTCGTAGGCGGCCTGGTCGCCATGCGGGTGAAAGCGGCCGAGCACGTCGCCAACCACCCGCGCCGACTTGACCGGCTTGGCATCGAACGCCAGCCCCATGCGCCACATGGCGTAGAGAATGCGCCGCTGCACCGGCTTGAGGCCGTCGCACACATCGGGCAGGGCGCGGCCCTTGACCACGGAAATGGCGTAGTCGAGATAGGCGCGGCGCGCATAGTCGCCCAGCGCCAGCGAGTCGGTGTCGTCTTCAGGCCGGTTGTCGAATTCGAGGGTGGCTTGTTCGCTCATATCAGATGTCCACTTCGATCTGGTCGCCATATTCCTCCATCAGCCCGCGGCGCGCCTGGGCTTCACCTTTGCCCATGAGTTGATGGAACAGAGCTTGTGCGTCGTCGGGCCGCACGCGGTACAGACGGCGGGTGTCGGGGTTCAGGGTGGTGTCCCAGAGTTGTTCGGCGCTCATTTCGCCCAGGCCCTTGAAGCGCGAAATCTGCCAGGCGCCGTCCTTCAGGCCGTCCTTGCGCAGTTTGTCTTGTGCGGCCTGCAGTTCGGCGTCGTCGAGCACGTAGATCTTCTGCGCCGGTTTCTTGCCGCGCGCGGGCGCGTCGAGGCGGTAGAGCGGGGGGCGGGCCACGCAGACATGACCGCGCTCGATGAGCTTGGGAAAATGGCGGAAGAACAGGGTGAGCAGCAGCACCTGGATGTGCGAGCCGTCCACGTCGGCGTCGCTCAGAATGCAAATCTTGCCGTAACGCAGGTTGCTTAGGTCCGGCGCGTCGTCCTTGCCGTGCGGATCGACGCCGATGGCCACGGCGATGTCGTGGATCTCGGTGTTGGCGAACAGTCGGTCGCGTTCGATCTCCCAGGAATTGAGCACTTTGCCGCGCAGCGGCAGCACGGCCTGGAACTCCTTGTCGCGGCCCATTTTGGCCGAGCCTCCGGCGGAATCGCCCTCCACCAGAAACAGTTCGGTGCGTTCGGTATCGCGGCTTTCGCAGTCGGTCAGTTTGCCCGGCAGCACGGCCACGCCCGAGCCCTTTTTCTTCTCCACTTTCTGCGCCGCGCGCAGGCGGCTCTGCGCCTGGCGGATGACCAGTTCAGCGAGCTTCTTGCCCTGATCGACCCGCTCGTGCAGCCAGAGTTCAAGCGTGGGCCGCACCGCCTGACCGACCAAGCGCAAGGCATCGCGGCTATTGAGCTTTTCCTTGATCTGGCCCTGGAACTGCGGATCGAGCACCCGCGCGGAAAGCACGAAGGACGCCCGCGCGAACAGGTCTTCGGGCAGCAGTTTCACGCCCTTGGGCTGCAGGTTGTGTAGCTCGATGAAACCCTTCACCGCCTGGAACAGGCCCTCGCGCAAGCCGGCTTCGTGCGTGCCGCCGGCCGGGGTGGGAATGAGGTTGACGTAAGACTCGCGCAGCACCGCGCCCTCCTCGGTGAAGGCCACGCACCAGGCCGCGCCCTCGCCTTCGGCGAAACTCTCCTGTTCTGAAGCGCTGGCGTAGTGCTCGCCCTCGAACAGGTCGATGTAGGGCTCGGCGGGCAGGCTGCTGAGCAGATAGTCGCGCAGCCCGCGGGCATATTCCCAGTGCGTGATGTCGCCGGTTTTTTGCTGAATCAGATCGACCTTGACCCCGGGCAGCAGCACCGCCTTGCTGCGCAGCAGATGGGTGAGTTCGGCCAAGGGGAGATGGGGGCTGTCGAAGTATTTGGCATCGGGCCAGACCCGCACGCGGGTGCCGCTTCTGCGCTCATCGCGTGCGGCCTTGCGCACCGCCAGGGGTTCGATAACGTCGCCACCTGCAAACACCAGATGCGCCACCTGGCCGTCGCGCCAGACGGTGACCTCCAGCCTTGCCGCCAGTGCATTCGTGACCGAAACGCCCACGCCGTGCAAGCCGCCCGAGAAGCTGTAGGCGCCGCCCTGCAACTTGTCGAACTTGCCCCCTGCATGCAGCCGGGTGAACACCAGCTCGACCACCGGCGCGTTCTCTTCCGGGTGCAGGCCGAAGGGGATGCCGCGGCCGTCGTCTTCCACGCTGATGCTGCCGTCGGTGTGCAGGGTGACGGCGATGTGCTGGCAGTACCCGCCCAGGGCTTCGTCAGCGCTGTTGTCGATGACTTCCTGCACGATGTGCAGCGGGTTGTCGGTGCGGGTGTACATGCCCGGACGCTGGCGCACGGGCTCCAGGCCCTTGAGCACGCGGATGGACGATTCGGAATAGGCGGGAGGTCGGCGACTGGCCATGGAGGGTCGGAAAATTATCCACAGGGGTGCCACCGGTGCCCAGTTATCCCCAGCGGCTGGGGAAAATGTCACACCGGATGGGCGGAAAGCCCTGATTTCATGCGGGTTGATCGGGCTGCCCAAAAAAAAGGCAGGCCGTTGTGTCGGTCAGTTCTGCGCGGCGCGAGGTCGCGCAGTACTGAGTGAGGATTGTAGGCAGGGGCGCGAGTAGGGAAAACCAGGGAAGAGCAACGGGAAACGCGAGGGCACGCGCAGGCCCTTACTGCATTTCCAGATCGGGCAAGACCGCGTCGAGTCCGGCCTGGGCGCATTCCTCGTCGACCTTGCCGTCCGGCGCGCCGCTCACGCCCACGGCGCCGTACATCCGGCCCCCGGCTTCGATCGGCACGGAACCCGCGGTGAAGGCCAGGCCGTCACCCAGCAGCGCCAGGGGCGAGGCGGCTTGCGGCCCCATGGCGCTGCCTTTGATGCCGAACATGGCGGCGGTATAGGCCTTTTGTCGGCTGATGGCCAGCGAGACCGGCGGGGCCAGGGTGTCGCGCAGCGTGGCCTGCACGATGCCGTTGCGATCGACCACGGTCACGCTGACCTGCAAGCCCTTGGCGCGACAGGCCTTGATGGCGCCCTGCGCGATGCGCTCGGCGGTCTCAAGGGTAAGTCGGTGGACCGTGACGGTGAGCGGCTCGGCCGCGAAGGCGGGTGCGGACAGCAAGGCGCACAGACCGAGCGCCGCGGGCAAACGAAGGGAAGCTTTCATGTTGTCTCCTGCAGAATTTTTTTGGGGATGGGCAGGCAGTGTGCGTGACGCAGTATTGCACAGCAAAAGCCGCTTTGCCTGCGGGCAGGAAGGCTGATTTAGCGAGCCACCAGCCCACCCCGAAACCCTTCGCTTCGCTCGGCTCTCTGTTCTGGGCACTATGGACTCTTGGGACGGTCCGGCGCGTCTGTCATGAGTTTGTCCAGCGTGGGCGCGATCGCCTGGGCGATGCGTTGCATGCCTTGCGCATCCGGGTGGAGCAGCACGGTTTGATGCGTCTCGTGCCCTTCGAGATAGAGCGCGGGATCGGGCTGGCCTTGGGCGTCGAGCAGCACATGGCCGACATTCAGGAAGGTCACAAGGGGGCTGTGGGCATAACGCTGCGCCAGCGCGGCGTTGATCTTGAGGGTTTCGGCGCTGATCCAGGCCGAGCGCTTGCTGGGCAGCACGCCGAGCAGCAGCACCGCGGTGTGCGGCAGCAACTGGTGCACCTTGTCCACCACCGCCTCGATGCCCGGCACGGTCAGGTGTGCGCCCCAGTGCGGCCGTCCCAGATTGTTGGCGCCGATCAGCAGGATGCAGACCTTCGGAGACAGCCCCTGAACCTGCCCGTGATCGAGCCGCCACAACACGCTGGAGGTAGTGTCGCCGATGAAGCCGAGATTGAGCGGCTGGTAGCGTCCGTATTCGCGTTGCCAGATGGGCTGGTAGTCGGCCCAGGGCTGCGGGCTGCTGCGCTCCCAGTTCTGGGTGATGGAGTCGCCCAGCCAGACGAGTTCTGGCTGGCTGCGGCGCACCTGTTGCAGCGACGCTTCAAAGCGCTTGCGCCACCACGGCAGATCCAGGCGGCCGATGGGCGTCGCGGCCAGATTGACTGGGGCTCGCGCCTGGGCGGCTTTCAGCCACGGGCTGAACAAAAGCGTACCTGCCGCGGCCCTCAGCAGTAAGCGACGCTGCATCGCAGGCGACGAGAAGGACGGTTCGGGGTCGGGCAGTGGGGACATGGGAGAGGGTTCAGTAAGAGAAACAGCCAGAGAAACGCCGCGCTTACGGTGCTGAGTTCGTGAAGCAGTGCGCAATTTTCAACAATTCTTATCGCTGCGTGAGAGGCTACGGGCCGACAACGTGACGGATTTCACGGACAGGGCGACGCAACTTCCAGAGAATCCAGTCAAGCCAGAGCCGTTAGCGAATCTGGTGCAGGAATAATGCTTATCTTTCGTTGATTTCTCCAGTTTGTCTGGATTGTCAACAAGTTTGGTTCTTTGCTGACAATCATCGACCGATTTTTTGGGATGTTTTCTCTTCATGAAATGTCGTTTTCTGCCCTGAAACTTTGACTCACTGACCCTGCTGCAACGCCCTCATGTGCTCCGTGTCCACCCGCTCCGTGATTCGCTGGCTGTTCTGGTCAGTGGGCCTCGCTGCGTGTTACATCCTGGTGGCCTGGCTGGTGCTCGGGGTGCGGTCGAGCGAGCTCATTCTGTGGCCTTCGGCGGCCGTGGCGGCCTTCGGCCTGATTGCGCGCGGGCCGTCGATGGTGCCGGCCATCGCGCTCGCGTCCTGGGTGAGCGACTACATGCTGTTGGGCTGGGGACTGCAGGCCAGTGCCTTGATCGCGGCGGGCGATGTCCTCGGGCCGCTGCTCGGTCTGTGGCTGCTGCGGCGACGCGCGCGCTGGCAGGGTTTCGAGACGACGGCCGACGGTCTCTGGTTCATCGGCGCCATGGGCGTAATCGGCGCGGGGGTCTCTGCGGCCGTGGGGGCCGCTGCTGCGGCCACCTTCGGTTTTGGCCGGACGCCCGTTTCGCCTGATCTGGGCGTGCAATGGTGGGTGACCGATATGGCCAGCATCGTGGTGCTCACCCCCGCCGCCGAACTGCTGCGCCGGGTGTCGCTGCAGACCTTGCGGGCGGCGTTCAACGGGGAAATGGTGTGGCTGCCGGCGCTCGCGGTGATCGGCACTCTGCTGGTCTATCTCATGCCAGTCGGCCAGAGCGCGCTGCCCATCGGGCTGGCGAGCCTGGTCATGTTGCCGCTGCTGTGGTCGGCGATGCGCTTGCCGCTGGCGGTTTCCGCCGCCTTGAGCGCGGTCATCAGCCTGCTGATCGTGACGGCGACCGTGCTGCAGCAAGGCCCGATGTACAGCATGCTGGGCAGCGACCGCTTCATGTCCATGCAGATCATTCTGCTGGCGTTCGCCAGCGCCATGCTGCTCGCCGGATTGCTGGCCAACGAGCGCACCGTGGCACTCAAACAGGTGCGCGACATCAATGCCACGCTGGAAAAAAAGGTCAACCGTCGCACCGCCGCGCTGCAGATCAGCCAGGCCACCACGCAGGCGCAGTTGCGGTTTCAGGAATCACTGCTCAACGCCCTGCCCAACCCGGTGGCGTTCAGCGATCCGCAGGGGCGGTTCACCCGGGTGAACGTGGCCTTTAACCTGCTCGTCGGGCTCAGCGGCCCGGAAATTCACGGCCGTACCGGAACGCAGATTCTCGGCACGACGCTGGGCCGCATCTGGGAAGACATGGACAGCGAGTTGCTCTCCGGCAGCCTGCAGGTCACGCGCGAAGCGCCTTATCTGCATCCCGATCATGAGCCCACGGTGTGGATTTTGAACAAGGCGCTGGTGCGCGACGCGGTCAGTCGCCAGATCGTGGGCGTGGTCACCAGCATGCAGGACATCACCGCCATCAAGCAGTTGCAGCAGCAACTCAGCGAAGACGAGCAGCGCTTTCGCTTCCTCGCGGAAGAGTCGCCGGTGCCGCTGGTCATCACCCGCACCAGCGACGCGGCGCTGCTGTTTTCCAACAAGGCCGCCGACAGTCTGTTCCGCGGCTCGTATGCGGAGCACGCCGGGCAGTCGATGCGGCCTCTTTGGGGCGACTCGGTCGATCGCGATCAACTGCTGGCTCGGCTGCAGCGCGAAGGCGGCATCGTGCGCGGCGTGGAGGCCCAGTTCCGCCGGTTCGACGGCACCGAGGTCTGGCTGCTGCTGTCGGTCACCCGGGGGCGTTACCGCGACGACGACGCGCTGATCTTCGCCTTCAAGGACATCACCGAGGCCAAGGCGCGCGAAAGCGAATTGCGCAATCTGGCCTACACCGACACGCTCACCGGCATTCCGAACCGCCGCTACTTTCTGGCCCGCGCCGCACTGGAACTGCGCCGCGCGCAGCGTGAGGGCAGCCCGTTCGTGGTGCTGGCGCTGGACATCGACCGTTTCAAACAGATCAACGACCGCTTCGGCCATCAGGTGGGCGACGCTGTCATTCGCTGTTTTGCGCAAACCTGCATGCAGCAGTTGCGCGGGCCCGATCTGTGTGGACGGCTGGGGGGCGATGAGTTCGCCATTCTGCTGCCGCAGACCACGCGGCAGGTCGCGTTCGATGTGGCGCAGCGCCTGCGGCTGTCCATCCAGGAAGCCAGCTGCCTGCCCTCGAGCGCGCCTGATGGCTTGACGCTGACCACCAGCATCGGCATTGCCGAGTTCCTTCCCACGTCCACCCTGATGGACGCTGACGAATTGCTCGACCGCGCCGACCAGGCGCTCTACCGCGCCAAACAAGCCGGACGCAACCGGGTGGAAATCTGGACGGGTGAAGCTCCAGCGCCGGTGTGAGGCGGGGCGCTCGATCAGCCCTGTTTTTGATCGAGTAGCCAGCGGTACAGCGCATCGCGCTTCAGCCCGGTGAGGTCGGCCGCAACCGCGGCCGCGCGTGAGGCGGGCAATTCTTGCGCCAGCCGCTGCAGCAAGGCGACGGCTCGGGTGTCGAGTTCCGCCACCGGCGCGCGCGGCTGCAACAGCAGCACGAATTCGCCCTGCGCCCGCCGGGGATCGGCATCGAGCCAGTCGAGCGCGGCTTGCGGCGTGCAGGGCAGCAGGGTTTCGAACTGTTTGCTCAACTCCTTGGCGAGGACGAGCTGCGCTTGCGCGTCAAGCTCCAGCAAGGTGAGCAGGCAGTCGCGCAGCCGGTGCGGGGCTTCGAAAAACACCGTCACCCGCGAAGCCTGTAGCGCGGCCTGCAGAAAGGCGCGCAGCGCCACGGTCTTTTCGGGCGCGAATCCCGCGAAGCAATAACCCGAGTGCAGATCGAGGCCGCTGGCGCTGAGCGCCGTCGTCACCGCGCTGGCGCCCGGCAGGGGCATCACCCGCAGCCCGGCGGCATGAGCGGCCGCGGCGATGCGGCTGCCCGGATCGCTGATGCCCGGCGTGCCCGCGTCGCTGAGAAAAGCCACGCGCTCGCCCGCGGCCACTGCGGCGACGATGTGCTGCGCGGCCTGCGCCTCGCGGTGCCGGTCGCAGCGCAGCGTGGGTTTGCGCAGCCCGTAGGCTTCGAGCAGACGCTGCGCCACCCGGGTGTCTTCCGCCGCGATGCGGTCGGCATGGTGCAGCGCGGCCAGGGCGCGCAGGCTGATGTCGGCCAGGTTGCCGATGGGCGCGGCCACCATGTAGAGCGCGGGCGGAAAATCCTGCTGGGCGCAGAATTCCAGTGCGGTTTGGAGGGGAGTGGACATGGCGGGCATGTTGCAAATGTGGAAGCAGCGCGCGGCGCGCCGTCTGGGGCAGTCGGCAGAAGCGCAGGCCTGTGCCGAGCTGCAGGCCCGCGGCTTGCGGCTGGTCGAGCGTAATTATCGGGTGCGGGGCGGCGAGATCGACCTGATCATGCGCGCGGCCGACGGCACGCTGGTCTTTGTCGAGGTGCGCGCCCGCAGCAACGCGGCGGCGTATGGCGGGGCGGCTGGCAGTGTCGATGCGCACAAACGCCGCCGTATTGTGCTGGCCGCGCGTCACTATCTGGCGCGTCTGGTCGAGGAGCCGACATGCCGTTTCGATGTGGTTGCGCTGGAAGCGGGCAAGCTGGAGTGGCTGCCCGGCGCGTTTTCGGCGGAAGAATGACGACGCAGGCAGGACAACACGCGGGCCGCACAGGCACTCGACCCCGACTAACATCGCCCTTTTGTCTCTCAGTCACATCATGCTAGAGCAGCGTATCCAGCAGCATTTTTTCGACAGCGCCGATCTGAAGTATCAGGCGGCCGAGGCGCTGACCGGGCCGATCGCGCGCGCCGTCGATGTGCTGGCGACGGCGGTGTCGAACGGGCACAAGATTCTGATCTGCGGCAACGGCGGATCGGCCGCCGACAGTCAGCATCTGGCCGCGGAACTGGTCGGCCGCTTCGAGCGCGAGCGCCCCGAGCTGGCCGCCATCGCCCTCACCACCGACACCTCCACCCTCACCGCCGTGGCGAACGATTATGGTTTCGACCATGTGTTCTCCAAGCAGGTGCGGGCGCTGGGCCTGCCCGGCGATGTGCTGGTCGCGTTCAGCACCAGCGGCAATTCGTCGAGCATCGTCGAAGCCGTGCGGGCCGCGCAGGCCAGAGAGATGAGCGTGCTGGCGCTGACCGGGCGCACTGGCGGCCGGGTGGCCGGCCTGCTGCGCGAAGCGGATGTGCATATCGCCGTGCCCAACGACCGTACCGCCCGCATCCAGGAGGTGCATCTGCTGACGTTGCATTGCCTTTGCGATGGCTTAGACTGGGTGCTGATGGGTGAACCGGAGTCTTTGGCATGACACAGATGAACGTGGATATTTGTTCTAAATCGGCTTCTGCGGCGAGCGGCGTGCGTCGTTCGCGCGGTTTGTGGCGCGCGGCCAGTCTGCTGACCGTCGTGCTCGCGGCCACGCAGTTGCAGGGCTGCTTCGTGCTGGGTTTGGGCGCGGTGGGCACCACCGCCTATGTGGCAACCGACCGACGCACGGCAGGCTCCATCCTCGAAGACAACACCATTGAGCTCAAGGCGGACAACCGCATTTCTTCCGCCCTGGGCGCTGATGCCAATGTGCGCGCCGTGAGCTACAACCAGCAGGTGCTGCTGGTCGGCCAGGTGCCGAGCGAGGCCGACAAACAGAAGGCCGAACAAGTCGTCAAGGGCGTACCCAATGTCAAGGCCGTGCTCAACGAAATTGACATCGGGCCCGTGGCCGATCTCAACCGCAGCGCCACCGACACCCTCATCACCACCAAGGTGCGCGCCCGCCTGATCGACGCCCGCGATATTTTCGGCAATGCTTTCAAGGTGACCACGTCCAATAGCGTGGTCTATCTCATGGGCATCGTCACCCAGCGCGAGGCCGACCGTGCCGTGCAGATCGCACGTGACACCACGGGCGTGTCGAAGGTCGTGACCATGTTCAACATCATCAACGAACAGCAGTTGCAGGACATGCGCAACCCGCAAAAGGAAAACGCACCGCCGCCCGAGCCACGCGGCAATAATCCTGCCTAAATTTTCTCTACCTCTCTCTTAACCCAAGGACTGATTATGAGTTTGCGCGACGTGCCTGCGGGCAAAAGCCTGCCTGACGACTTCAACGTAGTGATCGAAATTCCCGCGCACGCGCCGCCGGTGAAGTACGAGGTGGACAAGGCCAGCGGGACGCTGTTCGTCGATCGCTTCATGTCCACCGCGATGCACTACCCGTGCAACTATGGCTACATTCCGCAGACCCTGTCGGAAGACGGCGACCCGGTGGACGTGCTCGTGGTCACCACCATTCCGCTGGTGCATGGCTGCGTGGTGCGTTGCCGCCCCATCGGCATGCTGAAAATGACCGACGAAGCCGGGGTGGACGCCAAGCTCATCGCCGTGCCGGTGGAAAAACTGCTGCCGCAGTACCGCCACATCCAGAAGCCCGAAGACCTGCCGCCCGAACTGCTCAAGCAGATCGAGCATTTTTTCAACCACTACAAAGACCTCGAAGCGGGCAAGTGGGTGAAGACCGAAGGCTGGGCCGGGATTGATGCCGCGCGGGCCGAAATCACCGCCAGCGCCGCGCGCTACACGGCCAAATAATCGTCGTCAGTAAAAACAAAGGCCACTCTCGGGTGGCCTTTGTCGTCTTTGTCTTTTGTGGCGCCGCAGTTTCAGTTGCTTTTATCACGCAGCCGCTTGAGCAGCGACGAGGTGTCGAGCCGCCCGCCGCCTGCCGCCTGCACATCGGCGTAGAACTGATCGACCAGGGCAAGGACCGGCAGCCGCGCGCCGTTGTGGCGGGCCTCCTGCAGACACAGACCGAAGTCCTTGCGCATCAGATCGACGGCAAAGCCGAAGTCGTAGCGGCCTTCGATCATGGTCGGGCCGCGGTTGTCCATCTGCCAGCTCTGCGCCGCGCCTTTGCCGATCACCTGCAGCACCGTGGACAGATCCAGCCCGGCGTGCTCGCCAAAGGCGATGGCCTCGGCCAGGCTTTGCACCACGCCGGCGATGGCGATCTGGTTGACCATCTTGCAAAGCTGCCCGGCGCCGTTGTCGCCCAGCCGGGTGACGGCGCGGGCGAACGCGGCAATCACCGGCTGCGCCCGCTCGAACGCTGGGGCCTCGCCGCCGCACATCACGGTGAGTGTGCCGTTCTGCGCACCGGCCTGCCCGCCCGAGACGGGGGCGTCGAGAAAAAACAGGCCGCGTTCGCGCGTCGCAAGGCCTAGCTCGCGGGCGACATCGGCCGAGGTCGTGGTGTGGTCGATGAACACCGCGCCGGGCTGCATGCCGGCGAAAGCGCCGTCCGGGCCGAGGGTCACGGCGCGCAAGTCGTCATCGTTGCCGACGCAGGAGAACACGAAGTCGGCCCCCGCCGCGGCTTCGCGCGGTGTCGCCGCTGAATGCCCGCCGTTGCGGCGCACCCAGTCGTGCGCCTTGCTGGCGGTGCGGTTGTAAACAGTCACGCGGTGCCCGACGCGGGCCAGATGCCCGGCCATCGGGTCGCCCATGACGCCCAGGCCGAGAAAAGCGACGGTGTGAGTTGCAGAATCAACGATGGTGGGAGTGCTCATAGGGTAGAAAAGTGGTTGGAAAAATGGATCACAGCAGCCAGAAGCAGCCCATCGCTACCGCGGTGGGCAGCAGGGCGGCGGCCAACAGGCCCAGCGGCTGCACCGCCCCTTCGTCAAAACAGCTGCGCAGCAGGGCGATGCCAGCCGGATTGGGGGCGTTGGCGATGACCGTGAGGCCGCCGCCGCTGACCGCCCCCGCCACCAGCGCGTATTTGAATTCGGGGCTCAGTCCCTGCACCAGCGAGCCGAGGTAGGTCAGCGCCGCGTTGTCGGTGATGGCCGTCAGCGCCGTGGCGCCGAAAAATACCGCCGTGGCATCCATGCGGGTGAGCAGCGGTTGCAGCCACCATTGCTGCAGGCCGCCCAGCACCACCAGCCCGCCCAGAAAGAAGCCCACCAGCATGCCTTCCTTGAGCATCAGGGCGTCTTGATAGCGCGCGTAGGCGGTGGCAAAACCGACGAAAAACAGCAGCAGGGGAATGAACACCGCCGGGTGGTGAGCGAACACCACGACGGCCACCAGAAACAACAGGTGGATGCCGATGACGCTCAGCGGCGCGCGTTGTTGTGTGGGGTCGGGCGTATCCACCGCGGCCGGTCGCGCCAGCCCGGCCAGTTCGCGGCGGAACATCAGGGTGGCGCCCACGGCGTTGATGGCCACCGCGATGGCGGCTTTCCGGCCGAAATGGGTGAACATGAAACCCAGATCCCACTGCCAGGTCGAGGCCACCATGAGCACCGGCGGCGCGGCGAAATGGGTGAGCGTGCCGCCGATGGATACGTTGACGAACAGCACCCCCAGGGTGAGGTATTTGAGCCGCAGCGACACTTCGGCGCGAAAAATGCGGTCGCGCAGCAAAAGGGCGGCCAAGGTCATGGCTGCGGGTTCGGTGATGAACGAACCCAGCAGCGGCACGAGCACCAGCAGAAGCAGGTAAAACATGATCGCGCCCGGCAGGGGAAGGGCGCGCTCCAGCCCGTTGACGACGTCGCCCGCAGCCTGAAGAATGGGCCGGGTGCCTGCGATGACCATGATGGCGAAGACGAACAGCGGCTCGGTGAAATCGCGCGAGTCGATGTAGCCCACCGCTTCATGCTGCCCCAGCGTGGCGAACAAAAACACCATGAGCACCATGGCCCAAAACCCAAACACCACCTCGACCTCGCCGAGCAGATGCCACAGCCCGGCGTGCGCGGGCTGGCGGTGCGCCAGGCCCTCGAAGAATTTGGTGGAAAAGGTATGGATCACCGCAATGGCAAACAGGGCGGCGCCTACGTACTGAACATAAGCGGGGGTCGAGTCGGTCATGGGTTCGGGTGGATTGAGTTGCGCAACAAGCAGGGATGGTATCGGCCGAAGCGGCGCCGCGCCGCGGGGTGGAGCCATAATGCAGTGCATCCAATCTTTCGCGAGGTTTTGATGTCTGCCACTGCTTCGTCCGTCTGGAGGCGACTGCGCCGCGTGCTGCTCAGCCTGCCGGTGCTCATTGTGGCGGGCCTGTTCGTGTTTTACGTGGCTTTTGGCTACCTTGCGGTCGGGCCGCTGGCCGAGCATTACATCCCCAAGCTGGCGCAGTCGCGGCTCGACAGCCGGGCCACGGTGGGCAAGGTGGCGTTCGACCCCCTGCACCTGAATCTCACGGTGGACCAGCTGCAACTGAGCACGCCGCAAGGGGTGCCGCTGGCGGGGTTTGGCAAGCTGTTCGTTGATTTCGCCCCGGTCAGCCTGTTTCGCTGGGCGTGGACGTTTCATCAAATCCGCGTCGATCAGCCGCAGGTGAACGTGGCCATTGCGCAAGGCGGCGCGATGAACTGGGACGCTCTGGTGCGCGCCCTGCAGCGCGGCCCCAAACCGGCCAAACCTTCCGACACCCTCCCGCGCGTGGTGATCGAGCAGTTGCAGATCGCAGGCGGCACGCTGCGCTACGCCGATGCCAACCGCCCCCATCCCTATGCCACGCAGTTGACGCCTTTGAACGTGCAGGTCAACGATCTGTCCACTCTGCCCAAGGCGCGCGGGCAATACGCCATCAGTCTGGTGCTGCCCGAGCAGAAGGCCACGCTGCGCTGGAAGGGCTATGTGGGCGTCAATCCGCTGGTGTCCGGCGGGCAGGCGGAACTCACCGGGCTCGACCTGGCAGCCGCGGCGCGGGCCGTGCCGAATCTATCGAGCAGCTTGCAGATCACCTCGGGCACGGCGTCGATTCATGCGGCCTACAGCGCGGTGCAGGGGCAGCAAGGCTGGCTGTGGGCGATCAATGACCTCGGCGCGCAAATTCAGACCTTGGCCGCGCGGGTGGGCGCCGCCGCCGTGCAGTGGCAAAGCCTGAAACTGGATGGGGCAAAAATCGATGGCGCCAAACGCACCGTGTCGATGCAGTCTTTGTCGCTGGACGGATTGAGCGCCGCCTCAGGCAGCGATCAGCTGCAGTTCCACACTGCGCAACTACAAGGTGGGCAACTCGACTGGGCTCGGCAACACGCAGGTTTCGGGCCGCTGCGCGTGCAAGACATCAGCGGGCAGATCGGCCAGGCCGCACTGCAGGCGGGCAGCCTGCAGACGCAGCCGGGCACGGTCGATCTGGCCCAGCGCACCCTGCAACTGCCGCAAATCACCCTGCAGAACAGCCAGTTGCGCGCAGAAGTTGCACAGGCGGCGCCTTGGCTTTCGCTGCCCATGCTGCAGGTCGATGCGGTGCAGGCCGATCTGGCGCAGCGCCGCCTGCAACTCGGCGCCGTTCAGCTCGACGCGGCCCGAGTTCAGCTCAAGCGTCTGGCGAACGGGCAGATCGATCTGCTGCAGGCCATGAGCGCTTCCAAAGCGTCGAAGCCGCCGAGCCCGCCCGCTTCAGTTCCCGCCTCAGTGCCCACTTCAGCGCCTGCATCAGCCGTTCAAGCCGCTCAGCCCGCACCCGCCTGGACCTTGGAAGTGCAGCGCGTCGCCACCCGGGTGCGGGCGCTGGATTACACCGACCAGAGCTTCAAGGCGCCGCTGCAACTGCAGCTCAGCGACCTCAAGATGAACTCCGCGGCCAAGGTGGTGCTGCCTGCGGGCAGCCCGGCGCAGGTTCAGGCCAAAGACCTGCAACTGCAACTCGGCGCGATGCAGCTCGACAGCGCCCGCCAAGCGCTGGCACGGTGGAAAAGCCTGCAACTCGGCTCCAGCGAAATCAGTCTGCCCGCGTCCGGCGTGGCCCATATTCGCGCCGGAGCCCTGCAAGTGGACGGCCTGAATGCCGAGGTGACTCTGGCGCAGAACGGCCTGAACTGGGCGCAGGCCTTTGTGCCCGCGTCCGCTACTCGCGCCTCCGCAGCGCCGCGACCCGCCAAGCCTGCCGCACAAAACCCGGCCGCCAAGCCGCCCGATCTGCAACTCAAAAGCCTTGTTCTGCGCGACTTCTCGGCTCAGGTCGAAGATCGCCAGACTTCCGCGCCCATTCGGCTGGATGTGGTGCAGGGCCAGGCCAGCGCCCGCAACCTCAGTCTGGATTTGCGCAAACCCGTTGCGCTGCAAGTGCGCTTCGCGCTCAAGCAGGGCGGGCAGTTCAGCGCCCGCGGTCAAGTGGCCCCGCAGCCGCTGGCCGGTTCGCTGCAGGTGCAACTTCAGCAGCTTGCGCTCACCCCCTACGGCAGTCTGCTGGCGCCTTATGTGCGGCTGCTGCTCACCAGTGGAACGGTCTCGGCCGACGGCACCGTGAAGCTGGGCAAGGGCCAGGGCAGCGTGCCGAAGGTGAGCTATGACGGCCGTGCGCAGATCGACAACCTCGCGCTGATCGAGCCCGAAGGGCGCACGCCGTTTCTGGGCTGGCGCAAGCTGGCGGCCACCGGGCTGAGTGTCGATAGCGCGCCGCTGTCGGTCAGCATCAACGCGCTGCAGGCGGTAGAGCCCTATGGTCGCATCGTCATCAACCCCGACCGCACGCTCAATGTGCAGGCCATCCTGCTCACGCGCAAACCCGCCCAGAGCCCGCCGCCTGCCGCTGTGGGCAACAGTGCGGAAAAACCCTTGCCGCTGGCGCTGCGCATCGACCGCACCGCCATCGAAAATGCCGATGTCGACTTCACCGATCAGTCCATCAAGCCCGACTTCCGGGTGCGTATGCAAAAGCTCTCCGGGGTGATCAACGGTCTGTCAGACGCGCCCGACAGCAGCGCCCAGATCGAACTCGACGGTCAGGTCAACGACTACGGCTCGGCCAAGGTGCGGGGGCAGTTGCAGCCCTTCCGCGCCACCCAGAACACCGACGTCACGCTGGATTTCCGCAACCTGAACATGGCCTCGGTTTCGCCCTACTCGGGCAAGTTTGCCGGGCGCACCATCGAATCGGGGCGGCTCGATGCCAAGCTGCAGTACAAGATCGTCAAGGCGCAGATGCAGGGCAACAACCAGTTCACCATCACCCGGCTCAAGCTGGGCCCGCATGTCGACAGTCCCGGCGCGATGAACCTGCCGCTCGATCTGGCCATCGCCGTGCTGGAAAACAGCGACGGCGTGATCGACCTCGACCTGCCGGTGCATGGCGACCTGAACAACCCCAAGTTCAGCTACGGCGGCATCATCTGGCAGGCCATCGTCAACGTGCTGACCAAGATCGTCACCGCGCCGTTCCGCGCGCTGGGCGCACTGTTCGGCGGCGGGGGCGAGCAAACGTCGCAGAACGTGGCTTTCGCCCCCGGCAGCGCAGTGCTGGCGCCGCCCGAGCGTGAAAAGCTGCTGCATATCGCCGAGGCGCTGCTCAAGCGGCCGCGGCTGGAATTGCAGGTGCCGCCCACACTCGATGTCGCGCGCGACACCGCCGCGCTGCAGCAGGCCTCGGTGCGTCGTCAGGTGCTGCTCAAGCTGGGCGTGACCGTGCCGCCCGATGTCAGCCCGGGCCCGCTCGATCTGGGCAATGCCCGCACCCGCAATGCCATCACCGCGCTCTACCTCGACCAGCACCCGACCAGCGCGCTCGACGCGCTGAAAAAATCGCTGCCCAAAACCGATCAGCCGGAGCAGGTTTTGCTGCACGCCATCCTGGCGCAGTTGGCCAAGGCGGTAGTGATTCCCCAATCGGCTCTCGACGCGCTGGCGCAGGCGCGGGCCAAGGCCGTGGTCACTGCGCTGACCACCGGCCCCAAGGCCTTGCCTGCGATGCGGGTGCAGATGGGGACTGCGATCAAGGCCGCAGAAGAGACGGCAGGCAAGATGGCGGGCAACGGCCACGAGAAAGACCAGGAAAAGGACGTGGTGCTCACGCTCGGCCTGGCTTCAGGTCAGGCCACTGCAAGCGCACCAGCCGCTGTGCCGACCACAGCGCCGACCACAGCGCCAACAACGGCACCGCAAGCGCCTGCCGCTTCTGCTGCCGCAGCTCAGGGCAAGTAAGTCACCGGCCGCATGGCGAGAAAACGCTCCAGCGCGGGGGGGCGGTAATCGTGCAGGGTGGAGTGTCGGCTGAGGGTGGAGGTGTGCACGCCCTCGTGACCGGCGGGGTTGGCCTGTCCCGGCTGGCGTTCGCGCTGGCCCAAAAGGCGGTAGAACAGCGTCAGGGTGTCGCCCATTTGCGCGGCGGGGTCGCCATGCGGGGGAAGCAGGGCCGGGTCGAGCGCCAGACCGCAGCGTTGCGCCCGGTCGGCCATCCATAGCAGCGCACCGTCAGAAAGGCCGGTGAGCGTTTGCCCTCCGCCCACATCGCCATGCACGCCCGGAAACCAGGCCTGCTCCACCACCTGATCGGTGGCGTGGCTTTGCTTCTGCCAAAGCGTCGGCACGAAAGGCTTGCGGCGCTCGTCCAGCGCCAGTGCCTGATAGCCGTAACGCACATGGCTGCTGAGCGCCACGTCGTGAAACTCGTACAGAGGTTTAGTCCAGAAGCGCAGCGGGGTGACGGGTATGCCCAGGGCGCCCACCGTATCCCAGACGCCGATGAGTTCGATGGGCGCGTCCGGCCAGGCGTAGGCCTCGCGAAAGGCGACGGATTGCGGCGCGTTGGGGTGGCTGTCGGGCGAACGGTCGCGATAGAGCGCGTAGGCCTCGCCGACGCGGCCGACATGCTGCGGACGCAGGATGCCGCAATTGCGAATCAGCCCGCCCACGCTGCGCACCGTGTACGCGCCGCGGCTGAAACCGAATAGAAAGATCTGGTCGCCCGGGTGATAGTTCTGCACCAGAAACAGGTAAAGCTCGCGGATATTGGCCGAGATCCCCAGGCCAAACGCGCCCCCGGTGATTTTGTCCCACAGGCCGCCCTGTTCGCCCAGACCTTTTTGGTAGAACACCACCTGATCGATGCCATGACTGTCTTGCGGCGCGACGGCGACCGAGAGCTTGACCACATTGGTCGGCGTGGGC
Organism: Thiomonas sp. SCN 64-16; assembly: GCF_001725585.1. Taxonomy (NCBI): domain Bacteria; kingdom Pseudomonadati; phylum Pseudomonadota; class Betaproteobacteria; order Burkholderiales; genus Thiomonas; species Thiomonas sp. SCN 64-16. Next base: position 27,931 of record NZ_MEGQ01000012.1, read on the forward strand.
GCGTTGCCGTCGTTCTGGTCGGGCTTGCTCCAGGTGCCGTCAGCGAAGAGGGCGATGCGTTTCATGTGAGGAATCCGCAGAGGTGTTACGTTTTTTCACGTTTGGACTTTGCGAATGATGGGGCGACCCGTGCGGCTTGCCCACCCCCAAACCCGGTGTCGCGCAGGGCTTCGATTCGGGGGGATAGACTGGCGCCGAATGACCGCATTCGCTTCAGCCATGACCCATCGCCTTCCCATCGCCTCGGCAGAACAAAAGCCCCCCGCGCCAGAGACGCAGTCCGCAGTGGATGGCGCGATTACTTCGCGCCGTTCCATCCGCCGCTTTCTGCCCACGCCGGTGCCGCGCGAAACGCTCGAGGCCATCCTGCAAGTGGCCGCGCGCGCGCCGTCGGGCACCAACACCCAGCCCTGGCAAGTGCATGTGCTCACGGGCGCGGCGCTCGCGCGGCTGTCCGCTCGCATCCTGGCGGCGTATGACGACCCGTCACAGGCCGCGCAGCACACCGAGGAATACGCCTATTACCCGCGCGAATGGCGTTCGCCCTATATCGACCGCCGCCGCAAGGTCGGCTGGGACTTGTACGGCCTGCTGGGCATCGCCAAGGGCGACAAGCCCGCGATGCACGCCCAACATGGTCGCAACTTCCGGTTTTTCGACGCGCCGGTCGGACTGATTTTCACCATCGACCGGGTGATGGAGCAGGGCAGCTGGCTCGACTACGGCATGTTTTTGCAGAGCATCATGGTGGCGGCGCGCGGTCGTGGCCTCGACACCTGCCCGCAGGCCGCGTTCACCCAGTTTCACCGCCTCATCGAAGACGAATTGAAGCTCGACGCCTCAACGCAGCAAGTCGTCTGCGGCATGTCGCTGGGCTGGGCCGATCCTGCGGCCATCGAAAACACCCTGGTCACCGAGCGCGCGCCGGTGGCCGAATTCACCCGGTTCCACGACGCATGAACGCGCTGGCCTTCATCGGCGAAACCCGCATTGCCCAAGCCGTGCAGGAGGGCATGCTCGACAATCTGCCCGGCGCCGGACGCCCGCTCGATCTCACCGTGCGCGACGGCGCGCTCGAAGCCCAGGCACGCCTCGGACTCGAACTGCTCGACCGAGCGCGCCGCGTGCGCACCGATGCCGCGCAAGACCAGCGCGAACGCGCCGTGCTGCGCCTGCTTTGGGCCAAGGCGCTGTCACGCCAGCGCCGCAACTCGTCGAACCCATGATCATCGAATCCCTGCTCGACACCGACCTCTACAAGTTCACCATGATGCAGGTGGTGCTGCATCACTTTCCCGGCGCGCAGGTGGAGTACCGCTTCAAATGCCGCACGCCCGGGGTCGATCTGGTGTCGCGGCTGGGCGAGATCAACGACGAACTCGACGCCCTCTGCACCCTGCAATTCAAACCCGACGAACTCGACTACCTGCGCAGCCTGCGTTTCATCAAGAGCGATTTTGTCGATTTCCTTGCGCTGTTCCGCCTCAACCGCCAGCGCATCCGCGCCACGCCCGCTGCCGACCCGGCTGCACGCGAACGCGGCGAGATCGACATCGCCATCCAAGGCCCCTGGCTGCACACCATTCTGTTCGAAGTGCCGGTGCTCGCCATCGTCAGCGAGGTGTACGCCCGCTACGCCCATGCCGATGCCGACCAGCACGCAGGACTGGCGCGTCTTGCCGACAAGATTGCCCTGCTCCATACCCCGGAGCTGCAAGACTGCCGCATCGCCGACTACGGCACCCGCCGCCGCTACTCGCGGCGCTGGCAGGCCCAGGTGCTTGGGCGGCTGCATAGCGGCCTCGGCCCCCAGCTTGCGGGCACTAGCAATGTGCTGCTCGCCAAAGACATGGGCCTCACCCCGCTGGGCACTATGGCGCACGAATACCTGCAGGCCTGCCAGGCGCTGGGCCCGCGCCTGCGCGACACCCAGGTGTTCGCCTTCGAGACGTGGGCCAAGGAATACCGCGGCGACCTGGGCATCGCCCTGGCCGATGTGTATGGTCTGCAAGCCTTCCTGCGCGACTTCGATCTGTATTTCTGCAAACTGTTCGACGGCGCCCGGCACGACTCGGGCGACCCCTTCTCATGGGGCGAACAGATGATTGCGCACTATGCCAAGCACCGCGTCGATCCCCGCACCAAGACCCTGGTGTTCAGCGACATGCTCACCATCCCCAAGGTCATCGCGCTGTACCGGCAGTTTCACCAGCGCGTCGGCCTGGCCTTCGGCATCGGCACCAACCTCATGCACGACCTCGGTTTTGAAGCGCCGCAGATGGTGCTCAAAATGACCCGCTGCAACGGCCAGCCCGTCGCCAAGGTCAGCGACGCGCCAGGCAAGAATATGTGCGACGACCCGGCGTATCTGGCCTATCTACGCGAAGTCTTCCAGATCCCCGCCAGCCAACTGGTGGAGCATGATGCGGAAGACGGGTGACTCCAGTTAAAAACTTCGCTTGGGTGCGGTGTTTTATTCGTCTGCGATAAAGCTGCCAATGGTCTGCGCAAGGTGCGGATTTCTCTTGGTCAGAATCAATCCGTAGATCGCCGACAGCGCCAAGACAGCGAGGGCGACGTAGGGGAAGAGATTGAATGATTCCGGCTGTCCGGGCTCCACCAGTCCCCACAAGGGCATCAGCATCAGCAAGGTTCCCAGAATCGGCAGAATGAGATGTTTGGTCAACTGGAATTCCGCGCGGTGGTGTTTTCGCATGTAGACCGGCAAGGCGAGGTTGGTAATCAGGTAAGTGAGGATGATGGGAATCGTCCCCAGTGTGGCGGCATAGCCGAACAGATCCACGGGTTTGATGTGCCTGCCGTAGACTGCAACAATCAACACGGAAATGGCGCATAGAAACCCGTCACATGACAGTCGGTCAGTATGGGTAACAAACTGTCTGTTGGAGTTAACGACAGGGGCAAGCGCGGGGTTGGCCTCCTAGAATCTCCCGCATGAATACCGACAACGCCCGCGCCGCGATCCTGGCGCAGATTCGTGCCCGTCAGGGGCGACCGGCCGCGCTGCATGACCTCGAGGCGGCCGATGCCGAGGTCGATATCGGCCGCCATGTGCGCGGGCCGCAGCCGACGATTGCCGACCGCATAGCGGGTTTCACCACGCAGGCGCTGGCGCTGCAGACCAGCGTGGCCCGGGTCGCCAGCGCGCAGGACGTGCCGCCCGCGGTGGCGGCTTATCTGCGCGAGCAGGCCTTGGGTATGCAGGGCGTGGCCTGGGACACTCTGGCCGATCTGCCCTGGGTCGACGCGGGCGTGACCCTGGAGTTCCGTCCGCCGCGCGATGAAGACAAGCTCGGCATCACCGGCTGCTTCTGCGCGGTGGCCGAGACCGGCTCGCTGGTGTTGGCGAGTTCTCCGGCTACTCCGGCTTCCACCCATCTGCTGCCGCAAACGCATATCGCCATCGTGCCGGCCAGCCGCATTGTGGCTGCGCTGGAAGATGCCTACGCGCTGCTCAGGGCCGAACTGGGCGAATTGCCGCGAGCGCTGTCCACCGTGTCCGGGCCGTCGCGCACCGGCGATATCGAGCAAACCATCGTGCTCGGTGCGCATGGGCCGTACCGCGTGCATGTGGTGATCGTCGATGCGGCGTGAGACCCGTGCTGCGGCCACGGTGCTGCTGAGCCTGTTGCCAGGTCTGGCATCGGCCGCCACCGTCCAGACCGTCCCCGACCCGGCGACGCTCAGCCTGTGGTGGGGGCTGCCCTTCGCGGCCATGTTGTTGTCCATCGCGCTCATGCCCTTGTTTGCGGCGAAGGTGTGGCATCACCATCAGGGCAAGATCGCGGCGGGCTGGGCTGCGCTGTTTCTCATCCCCTTTGCCATCAGTTTCGGCGTGCAGGCCACTTGGAGCGCTGCGCTGCACACCCTGCTGCACGAGTACCTGCCTTTTGTCATTCTGCTCACCGCGCTCTACACGGTAAGCGGCGGCATTGCGGTACGCGGCAATCTGCACGGCAGCCCGGCGCAGAACACCCTGCTGCTGGCCATCGGCACGGTGCTGGCCAGCGTCATGGGCACCACCGGGGCGGCCATGCTGATGGTGCGCCCCGTCATTCGCGCCAACGATGGCCGCAGGCACAACGCGCATGTGCTGGTGTTTTTCATCTTTCTGGTGGCCAATGCCGGCGGTGCGCTCACCCCGCTGGGCGATCCGCCGCTATTTCTCGGCTTTCTCAAGGGCGTGGATTTTTTCTGGACGCTCAAGCACCTGCTGGCCCCCACGGCTTTGCTCTGCGCCCTGCTGTTGGCCGTGTTTTATGCGCTCGACCGCTGGTTCTGGAGCCAGGAGGCCGAGCGCCCGGCCATCGACCCCACGCCCGACAGCCCGCTGGGCATCATTGGCGCGTGGAATGTGCTGTGGCTGGTGGTCATCGTCATCGCGGTGCTGCACAGCGGCCTATGGAAACCGGGCATCACCGTGACGATCCTCGGTCAGAGTCTCGACCTGCAGAACCTCACGCGCGACGCAGCGCTCGTCCTCGTGGCGCTGTTGTCGCTGACCACCACGCCATGGCAGGCACGGCATGAAAACCAGTTCACCTGGGGGCCGATGATCGAGGTGGGCAAGCTGTTTCTCGGCATTTTTCTCACCATCATTCCGGTCATCGCCATCCTGCGGGCGGGCAGCGGCGGAGCGCTGGCCGGGCTGGTCTCGCTTACTTCCGATGCGCAGGGTCAGCCCATCGCGGCCGCGTACTTCTGGCTCACCGGGGCGCTGTCGTCCTTTCTCGACAACGCCCCGACCTATCTGGTGTTTTTCAATCTGGCGGGGGGCGACGCGGCGCAACTTATGGCCCACGCCACCACCCTCATGGCGATTTCGGCCGGGGCAGTGTTCATGGGCGCGGTCACTTATATCGGCAACGCGCCCAACTTCATGGTCAAAGCCATCGCCGAGCATCGCGGCGTGCGCATGCCCTCGTTCTTCGGCTATATGGGTTGGTCGCTGGCCGTTCTGATGCCGTGCTTTCTTCTCCTGACCGTGGTGTTTTTCCGATGAGCAATCTTGTTGCAGACGGCCCGCTGCGCGTGCTGGTGGCGCGTGCCGTGTTTCCCGACGTCATCGAGCCGCTGCGCGCCGTGGCTGAAGTCGAAACCACGCCCGACGACGCCATCGCAACGCCCGAGGCGCTGCGCCAGCGCCTAGCCGACAAGCACGGCGCCTTCATCACCGGCAGCGAGCGCATCGATGCGGCCTTGCTCGATGCCTGCCCGCAGCTCTTGGTCGTGAGCACCATGACCGTGGGTGTCGATCACATCGATCTGGCCGCTTGCGCCGAGCGTGGTGTCATCGTCACCCACGCGCCCGACGTGCTCACCGAGACCACTGCCGATTTCGGCTTCGCCCTGCTGCTGGCCGCGGCCCGACAGGTGGGCGAGGCCGAGCGCTATCTGCGCGCGGGGCAGTGGAAAAAATGGAGCGTCGATCTGTTCGCCGGCGCGGATGTGCATGGCGCCACGCTGGGCATCGTCGGCATGGGACGCATCGGCCAGGCCATTGCGCGGCGTGCGGCGCATGGCTTCAATATGCGCGTGCTCTATCACAACCGCAAACGGCTGGCGGCGCACCTCGAAGACGATCTGCGCGCCAGTTATCGCGAGTTGCCCGAGTTGCTGCGCGAGAGTCGGCATGTGCTGCTGGCGCTGCCCTACAGCCCCGCCGCCTATCACCTCATCGGTGCGACTGAGCTGGCGCAGATGCAGCCCGGCGCCACGCTGGTCAACATCGCCCGAGGCGGCGTGGTGGACGAAGCCGCGCTCGCCCACGCCCTGCACAGCGGTCATCTGGGCGCCGCCGGGCTGGATGTGTTCGAGGGTGAGCCCGCCGTCAACCCCGCCCTGCTGGCTGCGCCGCGTCTGGTGCTCACGCCGCATATCGCCAGCAGCAGCATTCCCACCCGCCGTGCGATGGCGCAACTCGCGGTGGACAACCTTGTCGCGGTGCTGCAAGGCCAACCGCCCATCACGCCCGTTACGGGTTGAACCTGCATGTCTCTTGAACTGGTGTTGCTCCTCCTCGTTGCGCTGTTGTTGCTCATCCTGCTGGGCATGGCCTGGACGCTGTTGTCGCGTCTGCGCGGTCTGGCCGAGTTGCGGCGCGAAATCGGCGCGGAACTGGCCCCGCAGATGGAGCGTCTGGAGCGCGAACTGCGCGGCGCGGTGCAGAACAGCAGCCAGAGCCTGCGCACCGAGCAGGCCGGGCAACTGGCGCAATTCCAGCAAATGCTGCTCAACCAGCAGGGCGAGAGCACGCGCACGCAAAACGCCCAGCTCGACGCCGTCAACCTGCAACTGCAAAGCCTGCAAAAAGCGGTGGGCGACACCCTGGTGCAGCAAGTCGGCCATCTCACCCAGACCAACACCCAGAGCCTGCAGACGCTGCAGGCCCAGCTCATCGAGCGCCTCGACGCCTTGCGCAAGGCCACCGACCAGCGCTTGATCGAAGCGCGCCAGAGCGCCGAGCAGGGCCAGACTGCCATGCGCGAGTCCACCGAGTTGCGCCTCACCGAGCTGCGCCAGTCCACCGACAAAAACCTGAACGAAATGCGCGGCACGGTGGAACTGCGTCTGCGCGAGCTGCAGGCCGACAACGAGAAAAAACTCGAACAGATGCGCGCCACCGTGGACGAAAAACTCCACGCCACACTGGAGCAGCGGCTGGGCGAGAGCTTCAAGCAAGTCGCCGAGCGGCTGGAACTGGTGCACCGTGGCCTGGGCGAAATGCAGACCCTGGCGCAAGGCGTGGGCGATCTGCAGCGGGTGTTCACCAATGTGAAATCGCGCGGGGTGTTCGGCGAAATTCAGCTTGCCGGCCTGATCGAGCAGGTGTTCACCCCCGAGCAGTACGGCGTCAACGTGGAAACCGTGCCCGGCAGCAACGCCCGGGTGGAATACGCCATTCGCCTGCCGGGCAAGGGAGAAGGCCCGGTCTGGCTGCCGATCGACGCCAAGTTTCCCCGCGAAGACTATGAGCGCCTGCTCGACGCGCAGGAGCAGGCTGACAAACCCGCCGCCGAGGCCGCTTCTAAGGCGCTTGAACTGCGTCTGCGCGACGAGGCCAAGACCATCCAGAGCAAATACATTGCCGCGCCGCACACCAGCGACTTCGGCATTCTGTTCCTGCCCACCGAGGGCCTGTATGCCGAGGCGCTGCGCCGACCGGGCTTGGTGGAGGTGCTGCAGCGCGAGTACCGCGTGATGCTCGCCGGGCCGACCACCCTGCTGGCCCTGCTCAACAGCCTGCACATGGGTTTTCGCACCCTGGCGCTGGAGCAACGCTCCACCGAGGTGTGGAAAGTGCTCGGTGCGGTGAAAACGGAATTCACCAAATTCGGCGACGTTCTTGCAAAAACGCGCAAGAAGCTCGACGAAGCAAGCAATACCATCGGCCAAGCGGAAACCCGTACCCGCGCCATGACGCGCCAGCTCAAGCAGGTGGAAGCGCTGCCGGTCGATCAGACGCAAACCCTGCTGGGTTTGACCGAGGTCGAACCCGACGATCACGAAGACGCGGTATAAACCTGGGAGTCTGTCGGACTTGAGGATCGCGGGCTGCAAAAAGGCTGTGCAGCGTCCTTCGGCAGCGGCTTTTTGCCCCATAGCTTCGGCTATGGGGCGGCAAATCCGCCGCCGCAGGCCATCCCCACACCCTTTTTTCGCTCTACGCGACTCAAGCCCGACAGACTCCCAGCATCGATTTTTCGCGCCGCAGGCATTCCGCCGTGCGGCCTTTGCGTTTTTAGGCTCCCATCATGCAAGCACAAGACATCAGTCTCGACGTTCTGGCGGAGAAATACGCCAAGGGCGATGAGCGCACCATCGCAGACATTCACACCCGCGTCGCCCGCGCCCTGGCGGTCGAAGAGGCCGACCCGGCCCGCAGCGAAGCGCTGTTCCGGCAGGCGCTGGCCGACGGCTTCGTGCCTGCCGGACGCATCATGTCAGCGGCGGGCACCGACATTCAGGCCACGCTGATCAACTGCTTCGTCCAGCCCGTGGGCGATTCGGTGTCCGACGACAAGGACGGCAAGCCCAGCATCTACAAGGCGCTGGCGCAGGCGGCTGAGACCATGCGGCGCGGCGGCGGCGTGGGCTACGACTTTTCGCGCATCCGCCCGGTGGGTGCGCATGTCGGCGGCACCCACAGCCGCGCCAGCGGCCCGCTGTCGTTCATGCGGGTGTTCGACGCCTCCTGTGAAACGGTGGAATCCGCTGGCAGCCGCCGGGGGGCGCAAATGGGCGTATTGAGAGCCGACCATCCCGACATCGAAGCCTTCATCCACGCCAAAGACCAAGGCGCGTTCAAGAACTTCAATTTGTCGGTCGGCGTGAGCGCCGCGTTCATGCAGGCGGTCGAAAACGACGCGCAGATCGATCTGGTGCACAAGGCCAGGCCGGGAGACGATCAACTCGCTGCCGGTGCGCGCCAGCGGGCCGATGGCCTGTGGGTGTACCGCAGCGTGCGCGCCCGCGATCTGTGGGACCAGATCATGCAGTCCACCTACGATCACGCCGAGCCGGGCATACTGTTTCTAGACACCGCCAACGCCGACAACAATCTGTATTACTGCGAAACCTTCGAGGCGACCAATCCTTGCGCCGAGGAGTTTTTGCCTGATTACGGCTGCTGCTGCCTGGGCTCGATCAATCTCACCCGTTTTGTGCGCGATCCGTTCACGCCGCAGGCGCGGTTCGATGCCGAGGGCTTTCAGGCCGTCACCCGTGTTGCGGTGCGCATGCTCGACAACGTGCTCGACGTGACCTACTGGCCGCTGGTCGAGCAGCACAACGAGGCGCAAAACAAACGCCGCATCGGCCTGGGCTTTCTCGGCCTGGGCGACGCCTGCGTGATGCTCGGCCTGCGCTATGACAGCGACGACGCCCGGCGCTTCGCGGCCGACATGGCCCGCACCCTGCGCGACGCGGCCTATGCCGCCTCGGTCGATCTCGCCAAGGAGAAAGGCGCCTTCCCACTGTTCGACGCGACAAAATACCTCGACAGCGGCTTCGCCAAGCGGCTGCCCGAAGCCCTTCGCGCCGACATCGCCGCGCATGGCATCCGCAACTCGCACCTGCTCGCCGTGGCGCCCACCGGCACCATCAGCCTGGCGTTTGCCGACAACGCCAGTAACGGCATCGAACCTGCGTTCTCGTGGGTCTATACCCGTAAGAAGCGCATGGCCGACAACACCACCCGCGAGTACGAAGTCGCCGACCACGCCTGGCGCCTGTACCGCAGCCTGGGCCGAGACATGAGCGCCCTGCCGCCGGCCTTCGTTACCGCGCTGGAAATGTCCGCCACCGATCACATGAAAATGCTGCAGGTCGTGCAGCCCTTCATCGACACCAGCATCAGCAAAACCGTCAACGTCCCGGCCGACTACCCCTACGACGACTTCAAAGACCTCTACCTGCAGGCCTGGAAAGCCGGGCTCAAGGGGCTGGCCACTTACCGTCCAAACGCTGTGCTTGGCGCGGTGCTGCAAGCCACGCCCACGGCGGCCGCGCCTGCTGCCGCATCTGCCCGGACTGCCGACGACATCGATCCGCTCACCCGCCGCATCGAAGGCCGTCCCTCGGGCGACTTGCAGGCCGTCACCAGCAAGATCAGCTACATGACCTCGGAAGGACAGAAGACCGTCTATCTCTCCGTCTCTTTCGCTGAAGTAGAGGGCCGGGTGAACGGCGAGGCCGTGCGCATCGAGCGGCCCATTGAGTTCTTCATGCCTGCTGGGCAGCGCGACGAAGGTCAGCAATGGATCGCCTCCAATATGCGGCTGCTTTCCCTCGTCGCACGTTCGGGCGGCTCCATCGCCAAGAGTCTGCAGAACATGCGCGAAGTCGTGTGGGACAAAGGCCCGGTGCGCTGCGGCGAAGTCATCAAGTCAGACGGCAGCCGTGCGCCGCGCTTCCACCAGTCCGAAGTCGCCGCCATCGCCTACGCCCTGCAGGAACTGCTGCGCCGCCGCGGTTATCTCGACGCCTCCGGCCGCGAACAATCGCTGCTCTCGCTAGCGCAGCGCGCCCACGTCCCCGAGGCCCTGCGCATCGATCTCGAATCAGCCGACGCATCGCCTGAGCTGCTGCCCGGCGGACGTATTTGCCCCGAATGCGGCGGGCCGTTTCTACGGCGAGTGGACGGCTGCGACCGCTGCGAGAACTGCGGATATATCGGCAGCTGCGGTTGAGGCGCGGGTCAGGACGGCTGTACCTGTACTACGTTCGGCCCCCGCTATCCGTCAACCTCGCGGCGGGATTTCGATTTTCACTTCCAGCACGTCCAGCGTGTCCTGGCGTTCGAGTTTGACCTGGATGTCGTTGCTGTCGATCTTGACGTATTTCGAGATCACGTCGACCAGTTCACGCTGCAGTGCGGGCAGCCAGTCGGCGGGGGCGCCGTTGCCGCCGCGTTCATGCGCGAGGATGATTTGCAGCCGTTCTTTGGCGACGGTGGCGGTTTTCTTTTTTTCGCCCAGAAAGAAAGAGAGGAATGACATGGTGCGCCCCTCCCTCAACCGCCGAACAGGCGCTTGAACAGGCCTGGTTTCTGATAGTCGGTGAAGCGCATCGGCTTGTCTTCGCCGAGGAAGCGCGCCACCACGTCCTGATAGGCCTCGGCCACGTCGCTGCCGGTGAGGTGAATGGCCGGCGTGCCTTGGTTGGAGGCCTGCAGCACCGATTCGCTCTCAGGAATCACGCCGATGAGCTGGATGCGCAGAATGTCCTGGATGTCGGTGAGCGAGAGCATCTCGCCGTCGCTGACGCGCTTGGGGTTGTAGCGGGTGATGAGCAGATGCTCGCGGATCGGCTCGCCGCCTTCGATGGCACGCTTGGTTTTGCTCGACAGCATGCCCAGAATACGGTCGGAGTCGCGCACTGAGGAGACTTCCGGGTTGGTGACGATGAGGGCTTCGTCGGCGAAGTGCATGGCCATGAGCGCCCCGCTCTCAATCCCGGCCGGCGAGTCGCAGACGATGTAGGTGAAGCCCATGTCGTCGAGCTCCTTGAGCACGTTTTCCACGCCCTCCATGGTGAGCGCGTCTTTGTCGCGGGTTTGCGAGGCGGGGAGGATGAACAGGTTGTCGCACTGCTTGTCCTTGATCAGCGCCTGGGTTAGCTTGGCCTCGCCCTGGATGACGTTGATGAGGTCATAGACCACGCGGCGCTCGCAGCCCATGATGAGGTCGAGGTTGCGCAGGCCGACGTCGAAGTCGATGACGGCGGTTTTGTGGCCGCGCAGGGCCAGGCCGGAGGCGAAGCTGGCGCTGGTGGTGGTCTTGCCCACGCCGCCTTTGCCCGAAGTCACCACAATGATTTTCGCCATGAGTTCTGTCCTTCTTGAATTATTTGAGTGCCAACGGTTCGATCAGCAATTGTTCGCCCTGCAGCCGCACGGTGGTCGGCTTGCCGCGCACACCGGCGGGAAAGTCTTGTTCGGCGGTGCGATAGATGCCGGCAATGGCGACCAGCTCCGGCTCGAAGCTGGTGCAGAAAATGCGGGCGTTTGCATTGCCCCGCGCCCCGGCCAGCGCCCGGCCGCGCAGCGCGCCGTAGATATGCACATGCCCTTCGGCCATGACTTCCGCACCGTGGCTGACCACGCCCTGGACGATGAGGTCGCCGGGAGAGTAGATGCGCTGACCCGAGCGCAGCGGGCGGTCGATGAGCACCGTGGGCAGCGTTGCGGGGGCGGGTTCTTGGGCGGGTGTTGCGGCAGGGACGGAAGGCTGCGCCGCGGCTTGGGGCTCGGCGCCGGGCGCCGCAGCGGCGGGTGTCGTTGCGGGTGCAGTGGCGGCTTCGGCGCTCTCGGCTGGTTTGCGAGGGTCTCGACCGACGTCGCGGCTGTCGAGCAGGGGCAGATCGCTGGCCCCGGCCCAGGTTTGTTGCGCGGCTTGCGCCACCACGCCGAAGGGGCGCATTTTGAAGCGGCGAAGCAGGGCGGCGAGTTCGTCCAGCGGCAGGGTGGCGTCGTCGGCCAGGCGGCGCAGATCGATGGCTACGGCCTCGCCCGAGAAAAACTCGGGTGCGGCGTCGAAGCGCTGCTGCAGCGCTTCGGCCAGCACGGCGAAGTCGGGCGTTTTCACCACCAGATGCACGGCGTCGATGGCGCCGCTGCGAAGTTCAAACAAGGTGGCTTTGGAACGGGACATGGACAAACAGGACGACTGCGGGTGTGAGGAAAAAACGAATCCAGCAATCGTAGTGGATCGGTGCGGGCGGCCACAGGTGCGCGCTCGAACTTTCTCAGGCTTCTTGCAGCGCACCGTTCACCAGCCGGAGCTGGCGCTGGCAGCGCGCGGCCACCGTGGCGTCGTGAGTGACGATGATGACGGCGTCGCCCTGCGCCAGCGCCACGTCGAGCAGCAGGTTCAGCGCCACCGCCGAGGCTTCGCTGTCGAGATTGCCCGTGGGCTCGTCGGCAAGCACGAGCTGTGGCTGCGTGACCAGCGCGCGGGCAATGGCCACGCGCTGGCGCTCGCCGCCCGAAAGCTCGCCAGGGCGGTGCTGCAGCCGCGCGCCCAGGCCCATGCTCTGCAACATTTGCGCCGCGACGGCATGCGCAGCTTCAGCCGTTGTGCGGCGAATGCGCAGCGGCATGGCCACGTTGTCGAGCGCGCTGAATTCCATCAGCAGGTGGTGAAACTGGTACACGAAGCCGACATGCTGGTTGCGCCATGCCCCCTGTGCCTTGGGGCTCATCTGCGCCCAGTCGCTCCCGCAGACCTGCACACGGCCGCCATCGGCCCGGTCGAGCCCGCCCAGCAGGTGCATGAGCGTGCTCTTGCCCGAACCCGAGGCGCCGATGATGGCCAGGGTCTGGCCGCCGTCCAGGCGCAGGTTCACGTCCTTGAGCACATCGACGGCCTGCGGCCCTTCGGTGTAGCGCTTGCGCAGGTGTTCAGCCAGCAGGATGGGGGGGGTGGACATGGGCAACGGGGTCTAGACGTGAAGCCGTGCATTGCACCACAGGCTCGCGTGCGGTGGGTCAGCGCAGCAACAGAGTGGGTATGGTCGAAGCGCGCAGCAGGTCGGCGGTCTTGCTGCCCAGCAGCAGTTTGCGCACCGGTGAATGGGAATAGGCGCCCATGATGAGCAAATCGATGTTCTGCTCTTTGAGCACGGCGGAAATCACGCTTTCGGGGTCGCCCGCCCGGGCCAGCACCTGCGCCGTCATGCCGCGCGATTGCAGAGTTTGCCGCGCCCAGTCGAGCGTTTTTTCGGTCTGCGCTGAAGGGGTGCTGGCCATGCACACAGTGATGTCCAGCCCGGCGAGCAAAGGTTGCGCTCCGACCCATTCCACCGCGCGGCGGGTCATGCTGCCGCCGTCGTAGGCAATGAGCACGCGCTGCGGCGGGGTGAACGCATCGGTCACGGTCAGGATGGGGATGTGCAGGGCGCGCACGATGGCTTCGACGTGACGGCCGATGTCGCGCCCCGACCGTTCTGCCGATGCGCCGCGCCGCCCCAGAACCAGCAGGCCGATGGCGGGTGCCTGCTCGACCAGCGTCTGCGTGAGCTCGCCCAGGCGCTGACGAATATCCACCTCGGTGGCTCCCGCATCGAGCGCGCGCTGGCGCAGCTGGGCGAGCAGTGTGCGGCCGCGCTCGCGGGCGCTCAACAGCGTCTGGCGTTCGCTTTCGGCCAGTTCCTGCAGCAGATCGTCCTGCGCGCCCAAGCCGATGGCGCCGCTGTGGTCGCTGCTGGAGGCTGCGGTTTCGGGATGGCGATCCAGCACATGAAGCAGGTCGAGCAGCGTGCCCATGCGTTGCGCCGCCCAGGCGCCGTAGTCGGTGACGTAGTCGGCGAAGCGGGAATGATCCACGCAGGCCGTGACTTTGTTGTGGTCTGGCATGGTCGGCTCCTCAATGGCTCATCAACAGGTCTTCGGCGCCGTCCTTGTCGTGGACCGCGAACTTGTCCACCAGCGTGGCGCTGGCTTCGTTGAGCCCCGTGACCTCGACCTCGGTGGCTTCGCGACGGAATTTGAGGATCACCTTGTCCAGCGCGCTGATGGCCGTGATGTCCCAGAAATGCGCGCGGCTGACGTCAATGTGAACCTTGTCGATCACCTCCTTGAAGTCGAAGCGGGAGATGAAAGCGTCTGCCGAGGCGAAAAACACCTGCCCGGTCACGGTGTAAGTGCGGCTGCGGCCTTCGGCATCGGCCCGCGAGCTCACACGCAGGATGCTGCCGACCTTGTGGGCGAAAAAGAAACCCGACAGCAGCACGCCGGTCAGCACGCCCAGCGCCAGATTGTCGGTGGCGACGACCACGGCCACGGTGGCCAGCATGACCACGCTCGAACTCTTGGGATGCTCGCGCAGATTGCGGATCGAGCCCCAGTTGAAGGTGCCGATGGACACCATGATCATCACTGCGACCAGCGCCGCCATGGGAATGCGCGCCACCCAATCGCCGAGGAACACCACCATGACCAGCAGCACGACGCCCGCCGTCAGCGTGGAAAGTCGCCCGCGGCCGCCCGACTTCACGTTGATGACCGACTGGCCGATCATGGCGCAACCCGCCATGCCGCCGAGAAAGCCAGTGGCGATATTGGCCACGCCCTGGCCCACGCATTCACGGCGCTTGTTGCTGGAGGTGTCGGTGAAGTCGTCGATCAGCGTGGCGGTCATCATCGATTCCAGCAGCCCGACCACGGCCATGGCCAGCGACACCGGAAAGATGATGCGCAGGGTCTCGAAATTCAGCGGCACATCGGGCATGAGAAACATGGGCAGGCTGTCCGGGAGCTGACCCTTGTCGCCCACGGTGGGCACATGGATGCCAAAAGCCGCCGTCACGATGGTGAGCACCACGATGGCCACCAGCGGCGAAGGCACCACGCGGGTGATTCTGGGCAACAGATAGATGATGGCCAGCCCGGCCGCCACCAGAGGATAGACGGCCCAGGGCACGCGGATCAGCTCGGGCAGTTGCGCCAGAAAAATGAGAATGGCCAGCGCGTTGGCAAAGCCCGTGATCACCGAGCGCGAGACAAAGCGCATGAGCCTGTCAAAGCCCGCCCAGCCGATGATCATCTGCAACACGCCCGTCAGCAGCGTGGCGGCCAGCATGTATTGCAGCCCGTGTTCTTTCACCAGAGACACCATCACCAGCGCCATGGCGCCGGTGGCGGCGGAGACCATGCCGGGGCGCCCTCCGGCGAAGGCGATAACCGTGGCCATGCTGAAGGCGGCGTACAGCCCCACCTTGGGATCGACCCCGGCAATGATGGAAAAGGCAATGGCTTCGGGGATCAGCGCAAGCGCCACCACGACGCCCGAGAGCAGATCGTTGCGAATGTTGGAAAGCCAGTCCTGTCGGAAGGTTTGCATCATCAGGGACACCTTTGTTGTCGTTGTGCGGCAACGGCATGGCCTGCTTGATCAAGGCGATCCTGCGTGGCACTGCAGCGAAGCAGCTGGGGAAACCACCCTGCAGAACCGCAGGGGAATCATCGCTCGACACGCCGCAGCGAGGCGGTGGATGAGGGGAGTCGTTGCGACCCTCCGAGCGAAAACCAATGCGATTGTAGGGGAACTTGCGACGCAGCGTGCGGCTACTGCGGGGTGTACTCCGGCACCAGCGCGTGCAGCGCGGCTTTGATCTGCGCAGGCGACTGCGCGCCGCTGGCGGCGATCCACAGCTCCAAGGCCTGCAAATCGATGGGGTCTTGCTCGGCCTGGCGGGCGACCCGCAGTTTGGGGTGGGGCGTGGGCAGGGTGGTTTCGTCGTCGGCCAGTAATTCCTCAAATAGCTTCTCGCCGGGGCGTAGGCCGGTGAAGTGAATGGGAATTTCTTCTTCGGTCTTGTTGGAGAGCCGGATCATCAGCCGCGCCAGATCGACGATCTTCACCGGCTCGCCCATGTCGAGCACGAAGATGTTGCCGCTTTCCCCCATCAGCCCCGCCTGCAGCACGAGCTGCGCGGCTTCGGGAATGGTCATGAAGTAGCGCACGATCTCCGGGTGGGTCACGGTGACTGGCCCGCCGGCGGCGATCTGCGCCGCAAAGCGCGGCACCACGCTGCCGCTCGATCCCAGCACATTGCCGAAGCGCACCGCGCAGCAATGCGTGTCGGGGTGCTGCGCGGCGTGCGCCTGCAGCGCCAGCTCGGCCAGCCGTTTGCTCGCGCCCATCACATTGGTCGGGTTCACCGCCTTGTCGGTGGAGATGAGCACGAAGCGCTGCGCGCCGCTGGCCGTGGCCGCGCGTGCCGCGCCCAGCGTGCCCAGCACATTGGTGCGCAGCGCCTCGATGGCGTTGTCGTCTTCCATCAGCGGCACATGCTTGTAGGCCGCGGCGTGCAGCACCACGGCGGGGCGGTGCCGCTTGAACAGGTCGAGCAGCCGCTCGGGCTCGCGCACGTTGGCGGTGTAGTAGCGCACGGCCAGCTCGGGAAAGCGTGCCTTGAACTCCTGCTCCAGCGCATAAATGGCGATTTCAGACGAGTCGATGCACACCAGTTGCCGCACGCCGAAGCGCGCAATCTGGCGGCACAGCTCCGAGCCGATGCTGCCGCCCGCGCCCGTGACCAGCGCCACCTGCCCGGCGAGCAGACTGGAGAGGCCGCGCACATCGAGCTGCACCGCGGCGCGCCCGAGCAGGTCCGCCAGCTCGACCTGGCGCGGCGCCTGACCACCGCCTGCGCTGCCGCCGCTTTGCAGCCAGTCGTCGGCGCGCGGCAGGGTGAGAAGGGCGAGGTGCGCATCGCTGGCCTGCAGCAGCAGTTCGCGGCGCGCTGGGCTGCCGGGCTCGCTGGCGATCAGCGCATGGCTGGCACCCTGCGCCTGAGCCACATGGGCCAGATCGTCCACGCTGCCGGCCACCCGCACGCCCTGCACGCTGCGGCCCACTTCGCCGCGATTCGGGCTGATGAGGGCGGCCACCTGCCAGCCTTTGCTCGATCGCAGGCTTTGCAGCGCGCGCGCGGCCTCGTCGAGCGTGCCCAGCACCAGCAGCGGCTTGCCTTGCGCGGTCGAGCGGGTCAGCCGTCCTTCGGCCAGAATGCGCGCGCCCAGCCGCAGACCAAGCAGCGCGGCGCCCGCGAACAGCGGATGCAGCAGCACGATGGAGCGCGGGAAATTGGGCAGGCGCAACAGCAGCAGCACGGCCGCCAGCGCCAGCGCCGCCACGATCATGGCCGAAGCCAGCCGCTTGAACTCGGGCACGCTG
The DNA here is from genome assembly GCF_001725585.1 of Thiomonas sp. SCN 64-16. Lineage (NCBI taxonomy): Bacteria > Pseudomonadati > Pseudomonadota > Betaproteobacteria > Burkholderiales > Thiomonas > Thiomonas sp. SCN 64-16. The sequence goes on from NZ_MEGQ01000012.1 coordinate 45,132, forward strand.
GTGTGCCGCCACGGCGTGCGGTAAACGCCCAGCCCCGCCAGCGCCGCCACCCACACCACGGCGGCCAGCGGCGTGCTGATCCACAGAATCTGCGCCAGGTTGACCGGCGCGTCATTGCGCAGCAGGCTGAAGCGAAACAGGAAGGCGAGCAGCCAGGTGAGGGCGACGAGCAGGGCGTCGGCCGCCGCGGGGCGCCAGATCGCTCGGGTCGAAAACCTCATGCGGCGCTCCGCCAGCTCAGCTCCAGGCCGCGCGCCACCAGTTCGCACACGCGGGCGCGCTGGGCGTCACTCATGTTCGAGCCCGAGGGCAGGCAGACGCCGCCTTCGAATAGCGCGCGGCTCACATCCTGCCCAGGTGCGTGGGGGAAGTAGCGGCAAGCGGCGTAAAGCGGCTGCAGATGCATCGGTTTCCACACCGGCCGGGCTTCGACGTTGTGGCGCTCGAGAAAGTCGAGCAGCGCGTCGCGGCGGGCCTGGGGGCTCTCTCCATCTCCGCCCGCCAGCACGAAGGCCGACAGCCAGCGGGTGGACTGGTGGCCCTCGGGCTCGGCCATCCAGCGCAGACCGGGCACGCCAGAGAGCGCGTCGCGATACTGCGCGAACACTTCGCGGCGGCTCTGCACCCTTTGCTCAAGCACCCGCAACTGACCGCGGCCGATGCCCGCCAGCACATTGCTCAGGCGGTAGTTGTAGCCGTCTTCAATGTGCTCGTAATGCCGCGCCGGTTCGCGCGCCTGGGTGGAGAGCTTGCGGGCGTGTTCGATCAGCGCAGCGTCGTTGCTCACCAGCATGCCGCCGCCCGAGGTGGTGATGATTTTGTTGCCGTTGAACGAAAACACCGCCAGCTTGCCGAAGCTGCCGCTGGGGCGGTCGCGGTAGGTCGCGCCGAGCGATTCGGCCGCGTCTTCGAGCATGGGCACGCCATAGCGTTCAAGCAAGGGGACGATCTCGTCCATCTCGGCGCTCTGGCCGTAAAGGTTGACGACCACGGCGGCCTTGGGCGTGATGCCTTCTGCCTGCAACGCCGCCAGCGCAACGGCCAAAGCCTGCGGCGACAGATTCCAGCTCTGCGGCTCGGAGTCGATGAATACTGGCGTGGCGCCGAGCTGTTTGATGGGGTTGGCGCTGGCCACGAAGGTCAGGCTGGAGCACAGCACCACATCGCCCGGCCCCACGCCCAGCAGCCGCAGGCCCAGATGCAGCGCCGCGGTGCCTGAACTCGTGGCGGCCGCGTGTTGCACGCCCAAGCGCGCCGCCAGCTCGCGCTCGAACGCATCGACATGCGGGCCGAGCGGCGCGATCCAGTTGCTGGTGAACGCCTCCTGCACCAGCGCCACTTCGTCTTCGCCCAGATGCGGCGACGACAGATAGACGCGCTGCGACAGCTCGCGCCGCGTCACCAGATCGACCGCGCGCCCGGCTGCGTCCACCACCGGCACATGGTCGATGCGTTGCGCGTCCATCAGCGCCAGCACGTCGCGCTGGCTGGCCTGCAGGCCGATCGTGTGCGGCGGGTGCCCAGGCAGGGCGGACAAGGGCGCCTCGTTGCTCACCCCGGCCAGCGCGGCGCGGCGCAGATCGCCGTCAGTCACGGTGCGCAGCAGACGCCCCTGCGCGTCGGTCACGAGCAGAATGCCCTGCGCCGTGGCATCAAGCCGCGCCAGCGCCTCGTGCAAGGTGGCGCCGGGGGGCAGACAAAGGGCGTTGAAGGTGTTGAGATTCATGCCGAAACTCCTTGAAGTGGGCGGGCCGGCACACCGGCCCAGGCCTCGCCGTCGGGCAGGTCTTGCAGCAGCACCGCGCCCGCGCCCAGCGTAGCGCCCACGCCCACGCGCAGATTGCGCAGCACCGTGCTGCCCGCGCCCACCAGGGCTGCTTCGCCCACCTGCACTGCGCCGCCCAGGCGCACGCCGGGGGCCACATGTGCCCAAGCGGCAATGCGGCAGTCGTGATCGACCACCGCGCCGTGATTGACGATGACGCCCATGTCCAGCTCGGCCATGGGCGCGACGACGCACTGCGCCGTGATCAGGCAGCCCGGCTGCACGCGCGCCGAGGCCGCCACGCTGGCGCTGGGGTGCACGACGGTGGCCAGCGGCCCGATGGACGCCAGCCACGCCGCCTCGTCGCGCCGTATGGCGTTGTGGCCGATGGCCACATGCACTGCGCGCGGGCCGGGCAAGGCGCTGGCCTCGTCGATCGAGAGCACCGGCACGCCGGGCAGCAGTTCGCTGCCCCAGGTGGCCGGGTTGCGGTCTGAGGCGACCACGCGTGCAAAGGCACCGCTCAACAACGCCGCGTCAGCCGCCACGCGGCCGTGGCCGCCGGCGCCAAACACGATCAACACAGGTTTGTCGGAGGATGGGGACATAGGGGTTTCAATAACGATTGACCTTGTGCAGCAGATCGCCAGACAGCGGCAGGGTGGCCAGCAGATGCACGATGCGCACGGCACTCCGGCCGTCACCATAGACATTGTCTTGCGGATGCGACCAAGGCCCGAGCGCCAGCGCCTGCCGCACGGCGGCCTCGATGGCGCTGGCCTGCGGCGGCACGTCCACCGTGTTGGCGTTGCGCTCGCGCAGGTTCTGGCGGCTGCCGACGTTGACCACCCGCGTGCCCAGACTGGCCGCCTCGATGATGCCCGACGACGAATTGCCCGCCAGCACCGCGGCGTGGCGCAGCGCGGCCAGATAGTCGGCGCGCGGCAGATGGGTGATGCGGTGAAACCCCGGCCACTGCTGCGCCCGCAGCAAGGCTTCGATGTGGCCCGAACCCGCGTCGGCATTGGGCGCCAGCCACACCACGCTGAAGGCCGAGCCCGCCCCGGCGGCCCGCAGACCGTCAAGCAGCGCCTGGGTCTGCGCGGCGGCGTCGTCCGCCTCTTGCACTACGGGGTGGAAGAGTACGAGGGCGTAAGGGCGCTCGGTCAGGCTCCCCCTCCCGGCCTCCCCCACAAGTGGGGGAGGTGAGAACAGCGCTTCGCGTTCCCTTCGGATGCCCCCCCCGGCCTCCCCCACAAGTGGGGGAGGAGCAAACCCTCTCACTGCAACATCAGTACCCCCTCCCCACGCGTGGGGAGGGTTGGGGGGGGGAGTCTGCCGCTCCAGCGCCGTCTGCAAGGCATGCAGCGCAGCCTCTCGCGGAAGCTGCCGCGCATCAGACAGATCATCCAGCCCCGGCGCGCCCACGACATGCACGCGCTGCGGGTTTTCGCCCATCGCGATGAGGCGCTCGCGCGACTGCACCGTGGCGCAGAAATGCAGCGCTGCCAGCTTACTGATGGCATGGCGCACCGGTTCGTCCACCGTGCCCGAGCGCTCGCCGCCGTGCAGGTGAATGGACGGCACGCCCAGATGCAGCGCGGCAATCGCCCCCGCGAGCATCTCGCCCCGGTCGCCCAGCAGCAGCAGCGCATCAGGACGCTCGGCCAGCAGCACCGGCGCCAACCCGGCGAGCGTCTGGCTGATCGCCCGCGCCATGCCCGCGCCATCGCGCGCGCCCACATCACTGGGAATGCGCGCCGCGATGCGCAGCCCGCTGGCCTCGATGTCGTCCACCGTGTGGCCGTAGTCGGGGTGCAGGTGCATGCCCGTGACCGCCACCGCCACCTCCAGCCCCGGATGCGCCGCGGCCACGTGCAAGGTCTGGCGCATCAGCCCGAAGTCGGCACGGGTGCCGGAGAGATAGAGAATGCGGCGGGGCATAAGAGGCGAGGGGAAATGGAGCGTGAGTCAGCCACGACGGGTGGCCAACGGGAAGATTTTTGCAGAGATTGCAGTGCGGTCACCCGGCGCATGGCGGAAAGGGCGGAACCGTACGAACGGCACCTTTGCGGCGAAAGCGCAACAGCCGGGCAAATGTGGCCCTGAAATGATGTTCGTCCCGAACGAAAATTGCCCCACCTTTGAAGGTTATGCTGACGCAAAATTGACCCGGGTGTTCCACCTACCCTGCTGCTTTTTGAGGCACGGGGGGCAGGAGTGATCACCATGGACATGATTGGCAAGATTCAGCGGATGCATTTCCGCCAGAACAAATCCGCTCGAGTGATTGCCCGCAGTACGGGGCTGTCGCGTAACACGGTGCGTACCTGGCTGCGCCAGCCAGGCGATGTTGTGCCGCGGTACGCGGTCGTGCTCGGGGCGGCGTGCGGCGGTGACACGGTAGGCGGAACGATTGGAGATGTCTGACATGATGGGATTCCTTAGACGTGGATGGAATCCCGTGTAAGCATCAATGGCGGTAAAACAGGTCGCCGCGTAGTCACTGCCACTTGACTTTAGGTCGCCGATTCTTCGGCGCTCCAGCGCAGTCTTAGTGAACTCTACGCAGGCACACGAAACGCGACGCAAGGTGAATTGGCGCAAGAATGGAGCAAACTGTCGCTTTTTCTCAAAAGAACGACATTCGCACATTTTGCACACGCTCGGTGCGATGCCTCGACTTCCCGCCCAGGAACTGTCTAAGTTCTTGATTCCAAAAACAAAAACGGCCGCCATGTTGAAATAATGGCGGCCGTGTCAGCTTGAAAATTCTGGTCGGGGTGAGAGGATTCGAACCTCCGGCCTCTACGTCCCGAACGCTTAGCCCTTGTGCCGTTTTTACTGGTGGTTTAAGGTGCTTCCTGATTATTTGGGCCATTCTTGGGCCATTGGGCCATCAGGGAGACGTATGGGGCAGATCACAAAGCGTGGGGAGTACCAGTGGCGGGCCAAGGTCAGGCGCAAGGGCTTCCCGGAGCAGTCGCGCACCTTCACCTACCGGGAGGACGCGGAGAAGTGGGTTCGCATGGTCGAGAGCGAACAGGAGACCACAGGCTTCATCGACAGGCGGGAAGCAGACAAAACCACGCTTGCCGCAGTCCTTCAGCGCTATCAACGCGAGGTCACCCCCTCTAAAAAGTCGGCGGCCATCGAGTCCGTAAAGATCGATGTGCTCCTGCGTGACCAAGCGCTGGTCGGCCTGAAGATGACCGCCGTCACAAGCGCGGAGGTCGCCAAATGGCGTGACCGCCGACTCAAGGAGGTGACCGGGGGGACCGTCAACCGCGAAATCGACGTGCTCTCGACCGTATTCAACCATGCTCGGCGTGAGTGGGACATCCACGTCGAAAACCCGATCCGGTCCATCAAGCGTCCCGAAAAAGCGCGCGCGCGGGATCGCCGCTTTTCGTCTGAGGAAGAGTCTTACCTGCTGGCTGCGCTGACTGGTGGGGAGCGCCTCGTCGATGGAACGTTCAGCAAAGGAGCTCGCAACCCGTGGCTGTTGCCTCTTGTGAAGCTCGCCATTGAAACGGCCATGCGGAGGGGGGAGTTGCTTTCGCTGGCTTGGGAAAATGTGGACCTGGAGCGCCAGACCGCTCACTTGCCCGACACCAAAAACGGCGACTCTCGAACGGTGCCCCTGTCTACACGGGCTGTGGCCATCCTCAAGGCGCTGCCAACACCAGAAGCCGACGAGGATGTTGAGGGAGAGGCAGAGGTTCAGCGCACAGGGGCCGTCTTCCCGACAACGGCGTTGGCACTGAGAAAGGGCTTTGCGCGGGCCATTGAGCGTGCTCAAGAGCAGTACCGTGCTGACTGCAAGCAGGCCAAGCGCCGGCCCATCCCGGGGTTCCTCGAAGATGTTCACTTTCATGACACGCGGCACGAGGCTGCGTCACGGCTGGCTGAGAAGCTCACGAACGTCCTGGAGCTCTCGGCGATGACTGGCCACCGAGACCTGCGCATGCTCAAGCGGTACTACCACCCCAGGGCCGAGGATCTCGCCAAGAAGCTCGGCTGATGTGGACAAGCTCGTGGACAGCAAAGGTTGTCCACGTTAGATCGCCCCGGCAACGCTCGATAGATCGCCCCTGCTGTAACGCCGGTTCCTCGATAAATCGCCCCAGTCAGGGTCGATAGATCGCCCCTGTTCTATACAGATAGGGGTTCTGATAGCTCTTCAGATACTTTTACTGGTAGTTGGGCTGCGCGAATCTGTGGAAAACCGTTCGTAGCGGACTTGGTCCATCCCACAGAGCAATCGGGGACTCAACCCTCAGTCCAAGACCTTGAAGCGCTCCGGATCGACAAGGTCTTTGAGCGGGATCTGCAGGGCGTCAGCCAGCAGCCCCATGTTGTCGATGGACACGTTTCGCTCTCCGCGCTCTACCTCGCTGACGTACGTCCGTGACAGCCCCGCATCAAGTGCCAGGGCTTCCTGAGAAACGTCGCGCAGACGGCGGGCCAGGCGCAGGTTGGCCGCAAAAACCATTCGAGCTGACTGCTTTTCCTTGTTCTTCTTCATGCAGCCAAGCGTGACCACTCACGCCCACACAGGCTACAAGCTATGAGAGACTTAATGTCAACCATGAGTGACGTTAAGTCGTTAATGGGCAGATGAAAGCAGCCTATGGGAGAAGATGAATGAGGATCGCTATTTGCCTATTCTTCGCCGCCATGATCTTGGCCGGCTGCACGACGACGGAACAGCCGGATGGCAGTACCCGCGTGTCGGTGTCGTTGAGCGACAAGCTCGGCCTGCAGCCCAGGAACGCAGCCAGCGCATCGGCCAGCACTCCTGAGGCCGCCCCGGCCGCTGACGCCGCACGGGCACATGCACCGGCTTCCGGTGCAGGGAGGGAGAGTGATATCCCTTCGAGCGCTCCTGCTGCACCGCGCGCCTCGGCGACAAAGCTGGCGGGTGTCTTCGCGAAGCATCCCTACGACGGAACGTCCAAGACCTACTTCCCACGCGTGGCTGTCACGGTCACGGACTGGTCGCGTAACGACTGCTGGGTCGGCACAGCCACCATTTGGTGGAGCAAGTCCAAGTCCGAACCTGTGCCCGCCTTCTCGGTGTGCTGGGGGCAGTCGGTGGGGTACGCGGTCAACAACGCCGCCAACCTGCACCTTTTCATGCAGCAGACGGCGGTCGAGCACAGCGGCAATGTCCGTACCGTTGGCCCCAAGCCGCCCATGCTGTCCATCCCCGACCGGCAGCCGATCAGCGAGCGGCAGCAGCTCGCCTTCCAGGGGTTTGTCCAGCAACTGGTGCTCGACACCGGCTGGCAGCCGGGCGCACCGACCAATCTCTGGTTGGTAGGGTATGACGCCAACGCGATCATCAAGCCAACCGTGCCTCCTGCCTCCAGCAACGGAGCGTCGCAGCCCGTGGACGCCAAGACCAAGGCGCAGCTCGAACAGGCGCTGAGCTGCACAGCCATCGGTCCACGATTTGAACTGGCTGAGTCGCTGCTCAAGCAGTCGGGATGGAATCCAGATCAAGGCGTCACGCCGGTCACGCTCACCGAGTCAGTCAAGGTCTATGGGGTCAGCGTCCGCAAGGTAGCGGTGTCACGTGACGGGGGTGAGCAAACCTACCGCAGCTACTTGCCCGGCCTTACGGTCCAGCAGCTTGCGAAATCAGGCTCGCTGAAGCTGGGCAAGGACGGCAAGACCTATGGCCGTTTAACCAAGGTCGGCGTGCTTTCGGCGGGCATGGAGGGCGGTGAGGCCACGCTGACCTGCACGGTCAACACCGAAGGTTCGGAGGGCTGAGCATGTCGATGCAATGCCCGAGTTGTGGCAGCACGCACATTCAGCCGATGGCTGTTGTGCATGCGGGCGGTACACAGGAGTTTCACGCATCGCACACGGCGGTCACTTCAGATGGGCAGTTTGTTCAAGGCAGTAGCCAGGGCTCCCAATCCACGGCTCTGGCTCAGCATTGCGCTCCGCCCGCGCCGCCGTCACCGCTACCGTTCATCGGAGCCTATGGGATCGGCGGCATCGTCATCTACATGTCGATGACGGTGTGCCCGCTGTTGGCACGTGAATGCGTGTACGTCGGCTTGGCGGGCCTGCGCTACAACTGGAAGCAGGCAGCTGTGGGCGTGGGACTCATCGCGCTGGGCTGGCTGCTGATGAAGAGATGGCGTACCCAGGCGAAGGCCTACAGCGCCGCGAAGCGCCGGTGGCAGAGCACGTGGTTTTGCCATGCATGTGGTCAGGCCCACCAGCGGGGGTGAGGGCAGCAGCGATTACCGTAACTATCGTAATTACCGTAATCGCCTGGTTGCGTCCTACGGATGTCGCAGAGGCTAGATGCACGCTGAAACGCTCACAAGCGTACTGGGCGTGCGGCGTTGTGCGGTGTCAGGCCACGAACCCCATTGCCTTTCGGGGCGAGCTGCCGAGGGCCGGCAGGTCGCACACCCGAATGTGATCCCGCTCGTCCCGTGCTGCCCGCCCCAGCGCGCGCTTCAACGCCAGCCCCAAGGTTCTCGGCGGCAAGTTCTTCAGCTTGTCCAGCACCTGGTCGTCCAGCGTCGGCGCAAAACCTGACCCCCAAGGGCTCTCGGCCCGCATGCGGCCATACATCTGTCGAGCGATGTGGGCCACCTGCTCTGGCGTCGGGGCCTGTACATGCAGCACCGTCATGCGCGACAGAAGTGGTGCTGAGATGCTCTCGATGCTGTTGGCCGTGGCGATCCAGTTCACGTGGCTGGCATCGATGGCGAAATCGCGGATCGAGAGGTCGATGAAGTCGCGTGCACTGCGAGGTTCCAGCAGGGTGTAAAGCGCCGCGAGCGGGTCGTACGGGCGTTGCTGGTCGGTCTTGTCGAGCTCGTCCAGCACGATCACCGGATTGGCCAGCGGCTGGTAGGCCAACTGCTCAAACACCACGCCAGGCTCCGAGTTCGACCAGAACGATTCCGACCCGGCCAGCGGCGAGCTGGACTGGGTGCTGGCCATGTCGATCACACGGAAGGGAAGGCTCAGCCGCGCAGCCAGCCAGCGGGCGGCCTCTGTCTTGCCGATCCCGGCAGGGCCGACCAGCAGGATAGGCGACCATGCCACACGGCCATCGCCCATCGCATGCAGGGCGAAGTGGTCGTGCAGTACCTCGGCCAACTCAGCGAAGTTGGGGAAGTCGCGCTGGAAGTCTTCGATCAGCGCTGTCCAGTCATCGGGCAGCTCACCCAGCTTGCGGCGTTCGTGGCCAGCGGCCCGGATGCGCTCGGCGATGTACTGGGCCCGCTTGGCCTGTTCGTGCCGATGGAATTTTGACCCACCGTGCCGATTCAATTTTGACCCGGGGTCTAAGGCCGACTGCGTCGCAGTCGGGTGTGGATAAGTCTACGGT
>NZ_MEGQ01000013.1:0-54250 GCF_001725585.1 Thiomonas sp. SCN 64-16
CCAAGCCGGGGGACGGCCGAATTAAAAACGGCTGCGATTGATCGCAGCCGTTTTTACGTCAACACCCGGCCGCGGGCCGAGAAGCAGAACTAGTGTTCACGCTATGCAATCAGCCGCGCGTCCTGCCAGTCATCGCGATCAGTTCGCGCGCCTCTTCCGGCTCGGGCAGGCCGCTGGCTACGGCGATGGCCATGATGGCGATGCTGATGATGACCACGACGACCATGCCCTGATAGAAGGTCAGCAATCCCGTGCCGCCGATGAGATCCTTCGGACCGAGATAGGTCACCAGCCACATGGCGAAGAAATACGGCGCCAGCCACCACGCGCCCTTCCATTGCAGATGGCTGAGTTTGCCGCCGTGGGTAATGGCCTGACCGATCACGAACAGCACGAAGATGATGGCCAGGCCGCCGAACAGGAAGTTGTCCGTGCTCGCGCCCGACCAGTAGATGATCAAGTTGGCCACGATGAAGGCCAGCGGCGCCCACAGGCTTGCGCCTTTCAAGGTGAAGGGGCGCGGATAAGTGCCCAGCGGCATGCTGCGGCGCAGGGTCATCAGCGCCACCGGGCCGATGCCATAACCCAGCACGGTGGCCGAGGAGATGAAGGTGACGATTTTCTGCCACGACGGAAACGGCAGGAAGAACAGAATGCCCACGATCCAGGTGATCCACAGCCCGGTGGACGGCGCGCCGTTTTTGTTCAGCTTGGCGAACCAGGGCGTGGACAGACCGTCGCGCCCGGTAGCGTAAACCACGCGCGCTGTAGTGCCGCCATACACCAGGCCGGTGCCCGCAGGCGAGACCACAGCGTCGATGTAGAGCAGGATGGCCAGCCAGCTCATGCCCAGAATCACGGCCAGACCGGCGAACGGGCCTGACACCCCGGTGAAGTGAAGCTTGGCCCAGCCCTGCGCGATGTCGGAAGGATTGACCGCGCCGATGAGGGCCACTTCCAGCATGACAAAAATCGCCCCGGCGATCAGCACCGAGCCGATGATGGCAATGGGCACGTCACGCTGCGGGTTGGTCGCCTCGCCCGACAGTTCGATGGCCTGGCGAAAGCCCAGATAGCTGAACACGATGCCCGAGGTGGCGATGGCCGCGATCGTGCCTTTGGCGCCAAACGGGGCGAAGCCCTGCGCGGTGAAATTACCCACATGAAACGAGGCGAGCATCAGCGCCACGATGGTCAGAATGGGAATGATGAGCTTCCAGATCATCAAGGTATTGCCCAGCCGCAGCAGGGCGCGCACGCCCCAGGCGTTGATGAGGATGAAAGCGCCGAGCAGCAAGATGCTGACGATCATGCCGGTGTCGGTCAGCAGCGAAGTTTTCGCATCGACCATGCCCGGCAGATAGTTGTTGGCGTAAGTCACCACCGCCAGCACCTCCGCCGGAGCGACGGTCACGTAACCGAGAAACACCACCCAGCTCACCACCGCCGCAGCCAGGTGGCCGTGGCTCAACTTGGGAAAGGTGATGACCGCGCCCATGCCCGGAAACGAGCTGGTGAGTTCGGCATTCACAAAAGCCAGCACCAGAATGGCCGCGCCGCCGATGGCCCACGAAAGAATGCTGGCCGGCCCGGCCTGCGTGGCCGCCGTAAGCGGCGCGAACAGCCAACCCGAGCCGATGATGGCCGTCAGGCTGGCGAACAACAGGCTCCAGATGCCAGCAGCCTTGCGGATGTTGCGCCCCGGCGTGCCAGCCGCCGCGGGGGTATCGAGGTGAATGCTTGCCATGATGTGCTCCTCATCGTTTTTTGATGTGAGGGTTTTAGGCGCATTTGCGACGCAATGCCGTTTGAAAACGTAACGGCTGCGGCGCTGCGAAACATCTCGCGAAACATGTCGCGAAACATCCCTTTCCCGTTCAAACTGATTCGCTATGCTTGCCGCATGAACAAACAACGCCTTTTGCGCCACAAGCGCAGCCACCTCAGCGACCGCAACTTTCCCAGCGCAGGCGAAGATGCGGCCATCGTCGCCGTCGAGCCCTCGCCCTACGACCAGCCGGGCAGCAGCTACAAACTGGCGTTCACCGACACCGAGTTCATCCTGCGTGAAGAAATGCGCGCGGTGCGCATGCAGCTCGAGCTGCTCAAGCCCGAACTGATCCAGACCGAGCACGGCATCGAGTCCACCCTGGTGATCTTCGGCAGTGCGCGCATCCTGCCGCGCGACGTGGCGCAACAGCGCCTAGCCGAAGCCATTGCCAAAGGCAACGCCCAGGCCGTCGCGCGGGCGCGCATGCAGCTCGAGATGTCGCGCTACTACGAGGAGGCGCGGCGCTTCGCCACCCTCGTCACCCGCGCCACCTGCGATGCCGACGAGCCGCTGGTAGTCGTCACCGGCGGCGGCCCCGGCATCATGGAGGCGGGCAACCGCGGCGCGTTCGAAGCCCAGGGCAAAAGCATCGGCCTGAACATCGTGCTGCAGCACGAACAGCGGCCCAACCCCTACATCACGCCGGAGCTGTGCTTTCAGTTCCACTACTTTGCGCTGCGCAAGATGCACTTTCTCATGCGCTCGGTCGCGCTGGTGTGCTTCCCCGGCGGCTTCGGCACGCTCGACGAGTTGTTCGAGGTGCTCACCCTCACGCAGGCGCGCAAGGTGCGGCAGCGCCCCATCGTGCTGTTCGGCGAGAGTTTCTGGCGCAAGCTGATCAACTTCGACTATCTGGTCGAAACCGGCATGATCGCCGCCGAAGACCTGGATCTGTTTCACTTCGTCGAAACCGCCGAGCAGGCGTGGGACGTGTTGGCGCGGGCCTTCGAGCTGAACGGTGCGCAGGGCGGTGCGGATGTCGGTGCAGATGTCGGCGCAGAGGGCGACACAGAGGCTGAATCCGAGCCTGTTGCCCCATGAGCGCCAGCCCCGTCATTCATCTCATCGGCGCGCCCACCGACATCGGCGCTGCAGACCGCGGCGCCTCGATGGGGCCGGAAGCGCTGCGCGTGGCCGGCATCGACCGCGCCCTGCGCGCTCAGGGCCTGACGGTGCTCGATACCGGCAATCTCATCGGCCCGCACAACCCTTGGCAACCACCGGCCTGCGGCTATCGCCATCTGCCCGAAGTCATCTCCTGGAACACCGCGGTACATCAGGCCGTGGGCGATGCCTTGCGGGCTCAAGCCCTGCCCATCCTGCTGGGGGGCGATCATTGCCTGGCCATCGGCTCGCTCAGCGCGGTGGCGCAGCATTGCCGCGCACAGGGTCGCAAGCTGCGCGTGCTGTGGCTCGACGCCCATGCCGACTTCAACACCCACACCGTCACGCCCACCGGCAACATCCACGGCATGCCGGTGGCCTGCCTGTGCGGCAACGGCCCGCAAGCGCTCACCACCCTGGGTGGCCCGGCGCCGCAACTGCAACCCTCTTGCATCCGGCAGATCGGCATCCGCAGCGTGGACGCAGAGGAAAAACGGCTGGTGCATCAGGCCGGGCTCGACGTGTTCGACATGCGTTACATCGACGAATACGGCATGCGCGACGCCATGCGCCGGGCGCTCGAAGGCGTGGACAACGACACTCATCTGCATGTGAGTTTCGACGTCGATTTCCTCGACCCCGACATCGCCCCCGGCGTGGGCACCACCGTGCCCGGCGGCCCCACCTACCGCGAGGCGCAGCTTTGCATGGAAATGATCGCCGACACCGGCCTGCTGGCCTCGCTCGACGTGGTGGAACTCAACCCCGCCTTCGACGAACGCAACCGTACCGCCGAGGTGGCGGTCGATCTCATCGAGAGCCTGTTCGGCAAGTCCACGCTGATGCGCAGGTGAGGCTGTCGACGCAGCGACAATAGCGTCCATGCCCAAGAAGTTTCCCTCTGCCCTGGACGCTCTGCAACACGTCTGGGGCTACCCCGCGTACCGCAGTTTGCAAGCCCAGGCCATCGACCATGTGGTCGCGGGCCGCGACGCCCTGGTGCTCATGCCAACGGGTGGCGGCAAGTCGCTGTGCTTCCAGATTCCGGCCCTGCTGCGCGAGGGCGTGGGCATCGTGGTGTCGCCGCTGATCGCGCTGATGCAGGACCAGGTGGCTGCGCTGCGCGAGCTGGGGCTACGCGCCGCCTTTCTCAACTCCACCCTTGACGCCACAGAGGCCAGAGCGGTGCAGCGCGCGGCGCGCCAGGGCGAGCTGGACCTGCTCTACATGGCGCCCGAACGCCTGCTGAGCGAATCCGGCCAGGCCCTGCTCGACGATTTGCGCATCGCCCTGTTCGCCATCGACGAGGCGCATTGCGTGTCGCAATGGGGGCACGACTTCCGCCCGGAATACGGCCAGCTCTCGATCCTGCGCGAGCGCTGGCCCGAGGCGCCGCGCGTGGCGCTGACCGCCACCGCCGACGAGCCCACGCGGCACGAAATCGTGCAGCGCCTGCTGCGCGACGGCGCCGAGTTCGTCTCCAGTTTCGACCGCCCCAACATCCGCTATCGCGTGGTGGAAAAACGCGACGGCCGCGCGCAACTGCTGCAATTCATCCGCAGCGAACATCCGCATGACTGCGGCGTGGTGTACGCCCTGTCGCGCAACACCGTGGAAGAAGTGGCCGAGATGCTCGCGGGCCACGGCCTGCGCGCCCTGCCCTACCACGCCGGCCTGCCGGCGGCCATACGCGCGGCGCACCTGCGGCGTTTTCTCGATGAAGACGGCATCGTCATGGTGGCGACCATCGCCTTCGGCATGGGCATCGACAAGCCCGATGTGCGCTTCGTCGCTCACCTCGACATGCCCAAGTCCATCGAGGGTTACTTTCAGGAGACCGGCCGCGCCGGGCGCGACGGCCTGCCCGCCACCGCGTGGATGGCCTACGGCCTGGCCGACGTGGTGCAGCAGCGTCGGCTCATCGACCTGTCCGACGCCGACGACGCCTACAAGCGCCTGTCCACCGCCAAGCTCGACGCCATGCTGGCCCTGGCCGAAGCCGCCGACTGCCGCCGCGTGCGCCTGCTGGGCTACTTCGGCGAAGCCAGCCAGCCCTGCGGCAACTGCGACAACTGCCTGAACCCGCCGCAACTCATCGACGCCACCGAGGCCGCGCAAAAGCTGCTGTCCACCATCTACCGCTGCCGCCAGGCCAGCGGCACCAGCTTCGCCGCCAGCCATCTCATCGACGTGCTGCGCGGCAAGCGCACCGAAAAAACCGAACGCCACGGCCACCACGCCCTGTCCACCTTCGGCATCGGCGCCGATCTGAGCGAGACCGACTGGCGCTTGCTGCTGCGCCAGCTCGTCGCGCAACGACTGGTCGAAGTGGACGCCGCGCATTTCAACGTGCTGCACCTCACCGACGCCAGTCGCGCGGTGCTCAAGGGCGCGCAGCGCATCCACCTCAAGCATCGCGAGCCTGGCGGGCAGCGCCGTCGCCGCAGCACCAACGGCAGCACCACGTCGACCGGCACGCGACTGACCATGCAGGCCATGTCGAGCGCCGATGCCGAGCTGTTCGCCCACTTGCGCATCTGGCGCGCAGCCACCGCCAAAGAGCACGGCGTGCCCGCCTTTGTGGTGTTTCCCGACGCCACGCTGCAGGCCATCGCCCTGGCCCGGCCGGATAGCCTGGATGCGCTACGCGGCATTTCCGGCGTGGGCGACAAAAAGCGCGACACCTACGGCGCCGCGCTGCTCGAAGTCATTGCACAGGCGAGCGAGATGGGCTGATTCAGCTGGCGCCGCAGACCCGGCCGCATCAGCCAACTTGGCTTGCGACACGTTTGCTGATCGTCAACCCCCAGCGGGCCTGCCTTCGCTTGCTGCTCCACGTGTTTTCCACAACGAGAACAGCACGCCCGCGGCCAGCAGGCCAAAAGTCACGCTCAGGCTGATGGCCGAGGGAATCTTGCCGACCAACTCGGCCGCGATGATCTTGCCGCCAATGAACACCAGCACCAGCGCCAGCGCGTATTTCAGGTAGGCGAAGCGGTGCAGAATGGCTGCCAGCGCGAAGTACAGCGCCCGCAGGCCCAGAATGGCGAAGATATTGCTCGTATAGACCACGAACGGATCGGCCGTGACCGCGAACACGGCGGGCACGCTGTCCACCGCAAACACCAGATCGGCCAGTTCCACCGTGACCAAGGCCATGAACAGCGGGGTGGCGATGCGCCGCACCCGCCCGCTGGCGTCAGGCTGCTTCACCCAGAAGGCCTTGCCGTGCAACTGCTCCGTCACCGGCACCACGCGGCGAATGAGGCGCAGTACCGGGTTGTGCATCGGGTCGGGCGCATGGTCGGCGGCCCACAGCATTTTGATGCCGGTGTAGATCAGGAAAGCGGCGAACAGGTAGAGCACCCAGTGGAATTCCTGCACCAGCGTGGCGCCCGCGCCGATGAGCAGGGCGCGCAGCGCGATCACCCCCAGAATGCCCCAGAACAGCACGCGGTGCTGCAAAGCGCGCGGCACGGCGAAGGCGGTGAACACCAGCGAGATCACGAACACGTTATCGAGCGACAGACTTTTTTCCACCGCATAGGCGGTGAAGTAATCCATGCCCTGCTGCGCTCCCACCTGCCACCACAGCCAGCCGCCAAAAGCCACCGCCACGGCGATATAGCCCGCCGACAGCCACAGGCTTTCCGTCACGCTGATTTCACCGCCCTCGCGGTGCAACACCCCGAGGTCAAGCGCCAGCAGGGTGACAACCACGCCGCCAAACACCAGCCAGAGCCACAGCGCATAACCCAGAAACGAAGCGTGCAGAAATTCCATGATCGAGTCAAAAAAGCGTAAAGGAAGGCACAAAAAAGGGGGGCCGCAGCCCCCCAAGAAATGACACGGTTGGAGCGCAGTGTGTCAATCGAAATCAAACAGATCGGACAGCAGCGACTTGCGCTTTTTGTAGGGCTGCTGGCCAAAGCGCGGATCGTGGGAACGCTGGCGAAAATTGCTGTCCTCGAAATTCGGCTGGCGGGCCGACTGGGGTACCACGGGCTGGGGCGAGGTCGCTCGCGGGGCCGCCGCCTGTTCCACCGCCGCGGCGCGCTCGATGATTTTGTCGAGCTCCCCGCGATCGAGCCACACGCCACGGCACTTCGGGCAGTAATCGATCTCGATGCCGTGGCGCTCGGCCATCACCAGCGTGGTTTCTGCGCAGTGCGGGCAGTTCATCGCGTGCTCCTTCAATCGTCGCTGTTCATGAAGCCGAGCAACTGCAGCAGGCTGGTGAACAGGTTGAAAATGCTGACGAACAGGCTCACCGTGGCCAGGATGTAGTTAGTCTCGCCACCGTTCACGATGCGGCTGGTCTCGAACAGAATCATGCCCGACATCAGCAGCACCACCGCGGCCGAAACCGCGAGCGACAAGGCGGGCATCTGGAAGAACACGGCCGCCAATCCGGCCAGCAGCGCCACGATCATGCCGGCAAACAGAAAGCCGCCCATGAAGCTGAAATCGCGCTTGCTGGTGAGCACCCAGGCCGACAGCCCGAAGAAAATCAGCGCCGTGCCGCCGAAGGCCATCGCCACGACCTCACCACCGCCGGCAATCGCCAGGTAATGATTGATGATGGGCCCCAGCGTATAGCCCATGAAGCCCGTCAGCGCGAACACCGCGCCCAGACCCCACACGCTGTTGCTCAGCTTGTAGGTGGCAAACAGCAGGCCAAAATAGCCCACCAAGGTGAGAAGGATGCCGGGATGCGGCAGCCTGAGCGCGGCACTCACCGCCGCCACCGCCGCGCTGAATGTCAGGGTCAGCGCCAGCAAGGCATAGGTATTGCGCAGCACGCGGTGCGCCGGTATAGAGGCGGAATCAGGAGCGGCAGCCGTGCCGGTGGAATACACCACGGCACTCTTGCCCCAGGCATTGCTCTCGTTCATGTTGAACTCCATAAAAGAACCAAGACAGCACGAACTCTAGAGATGTTTTAATTTCGAGTAAATTCGTATTTTAGACTTTTTCATTTCGACTTATTCGAAGTGATTGGGGATCACACAAATGAATTTCAAGCACTTGCACTACTTCTGGGTCACAGCCAAGACGGGCGGCATCGTGCGGGCGGGCAAGCAACTGCACCTCACGCCGCAAACGCTCAGCGGGCAGATCAAACTGCTGGAGGAATCCTTCAACAAACGGCTGTTGCGCAAAAGTGGCCGCAATCTGGAACTGACCGAGGCCGGCCAACTGGTGTTGCGTTATGCGGAGGAAATCTTCACCCTGGGCGCAGAACTGGAGGCCGCACTGCAACACGATCAGCCCGCGCGCCCCACCGCGCCGCTGCGCATCGGCGTGACCGATGCCGTGCCGAAAGCCATTGCCTACCGCCTCATCGAACCCGCCCTGCAAGGCGGCGAGTCACCCCGGCTGGTGTGCGAAGAAGGCGAAATGGACGATCTGCTGGCCGATCTGGCGGTGCACCGGCTCGATCTGGTGATCGCCGACGCCCCGCTGCCCGCGCACGTGAATGTGCGGGCGTTCAACCACCGGCTGGGCCGAACCACCTTGAGTTTCTATGCCAGCGCCTCGCTGCTGGAGCGCGTCACGCAGCCTTTTCCGCAGTGTCTGTTAGAGCTGCCGCTGCTGCTGCCCGCCACGTCGTCGGCGGTGCGCGCGCAGATCGATCAATGGCTGGGCCAGAACAAAATCGCCGCCCACATCGCCGGTGAATTCGAGGACGGCGCGCTGATGACCGCCTTCGGCCGCGAGGGCCGGGGCGCATTTGCCGCCCCCAGCGTGCTGCAAGCCGACATCGCGCGCGAACTTGGCGTGACGCTGCTCGGTCACTGCGCCGACATGCACCAGGAGTTCTACGCCATCTCGGTCGAGCGGCGCATCACTCACCCCGGCGTGGCGAGAATCACCCGCGTGGCCAAGGATCTGCTGGGCGACTGAAAACCCAGCGGCTTACGGAAAAGCGGGAATGTCGTTGTCCATCCCCTCCGAGGCCACGTTCGGGCAGCACTCTTTCGTGCGATCCATGATGTGCTGCACCTGCTCGTGCGCCACATCGGCCATCACCAGCACCTGACCCGACGCGATCGCCTCCTTGAAGCGTTCAAGCCGGGTGCTGCTCACGCTCACCCCCACCAGGCTGCTGGCCCAGCTGCCCACCAGCGCTCCTGCCGCGGCCAGCGCAATGACCAGCCCGCCACCGGGAATGATGGCCATGCCCGGGATCGCCACGGCCACCAACCCGGCCACCAGGCCGGTGGCGCCGCCCGCCGCCGCACCGCGCTCGATGGCGGGAATCAGGTCAGATCGCTGAGCCACGCCCGCCTCGGGCAAGTCGCCCATCGGCGTTCCCTCCCGCGCCAACACGTGAATATGCTTGTCTGGAATACGGGCCAGCAGCAGGCTGTCGACCAAAGCGTGCGCGCTGGGCACATCCGGCGCGAGAAAAAAGAGTCTGCGCATAAGTGTCTCCTAATCAATTGCCCGCCTGCACCAAAGACGCCCCTGTCTCTGTTTGGCTGAACTGACCACAAGCGTAAGGGGGAAATATGAAAACAGACTTAGGGTTTTGTCGTAGTTGGCGATAGTGCGCCGCAAACCAGATAGAGCCTCAGTGCGGTCGCAGATCGGCTACAGTTCTAATTGACGTAAACGTCAATCAATCATGCCGCTGCGCCATGCACGCTGCGTCGAAGGAGACCGCGATGACCGACTTGTCCGAGGCCACAGTGCTGGCCGCCTATTCGCCGCAGCAGCGGCTGCGTTTCGTGACAGCCGCCTCGCTGTTCGACGGCCACGATGCCGCTATCAACATCATGCGGCGCATCCTCATCAGCATGGGGGCCGAGGTCATTCACCTGGGCCACAACCGCTCGGTGGACGAGATCGTCACCGCGGCGATACAGGAGGACGCGCACGCCATCGCCATTTCCAGCTATCAGGGCGGGCATGTGGAATTTTTCCGCTACATGATCGACCGGCTGCGCGAACAGGGCGCGGGGCATATTCAGGTGTTTGGCGGCGGCGGCGGTGTGATTGTGGCCGACGAAATCGAGGCGCTGCAGCAGTATGGGGTGGCCCGGATCTACAGCCCGGAAGATGGTCAGCGGCTGGGTCTGCAAGGCATGACCGGCGACATGCTGCAGCGCGCCGACCGTCCCCTGCCCGCGCTGGACGCAAAACAGGCGATTGCCGCGCTGCCGACTTCGCCATCCTCGCTCGCACGCCTGATCACGCAGATTGAAAACGGCACTGCCGACGCGACGCTGATGCACAGCCTTCGCCAGCAGGCTGAAGGCGCGCACGGCGTGGTGCTCGGGGTGACAGGCACCGGCGGCGCGGGCAAGAGCAGTCTGGTGGACGAGCTGATCCGCCGCGCCCGGCTCGATCAGGACGACGCGCTGCGCATTGCCGTCATCAGCATCGACCCTTCCCGCCGCAAAAGCGGCGGTGCGCTGCTGGGCGACCGCATCCGCATGAACGCCATCGGGCCGTGGCGCAACGGTAATGAAGTCTTTATGCGCAGTCTCGCCACCCGGCAATCGGGCGGGGAGCTCAGCGCCGCCCTGCCCGAAGTCATCGCCGCGTGCAAGGCGGCGGGCTTCGATCTCATCATCGTCGAAACCTCGGGCATCGGCCAGGGCGATGCGGCCATCGTGCCGCACGCCGACGCCAGCCTGTACGTCATGACACCGGAATTCGGCGCGGCCAGCCAGTTGGAGAAAATCGACATGCTCGACTTCGCCGACTTCGTCGCCATCAACAAATTCGACCGCAAAGGCGCGATGGACGCGCTGCGCGACGTGGCCAAGCAACTGCAGCGCAACCGCGAAGCCTGGACGACCAAGCCCGAAGACCTGCCCGTGTTCGGCACCATGGCCGCGCGCTTCAACGACGACGGCGTGACGGCGCTGTACCAGGCCATCAAACCCCGGCTGGCAGAGCATGGGCTCAAGCTTTCCGAAGGACGACTGCCCCCGGTCACCACACGCCACAGCACCCACCAGACCCCGATCGTGCCGGCTGCGCGCAGCCGCTACCTGGCGGAAATCGCCGACGCGGTGCGTGGCTATCACCGCAATGTCGAGACGCAATCGACCCTGGCGCGCGAGGCGCAGCAGTTGCGCGAAAGCGGCCGCATGCTGCACGCGGCCAACCCGCACAAAATCTCCGCAGTGCAAGCCGTGACCGATCTGGCCGAACAGCGCGAAGCCCGCATGCAGCCCGCCGCGCGCAAACTGCTGGCGATGTGGCCCGACATGCAGCGCGCCTACGCCGGTGACGAATATGTGGTGAAAATTCGCGACCGCGAAATCCGCACTCGCCTCACCCACACCACGCTGTCGGGCACCACGCTGCGCAAGGTGGTGCTGCCGCGCTATGCCGACCACGGCGAGGTGCTGCGCTGGCTAATGCGCGACAACGTGCCGGGCAGCTTTCCGTACACCGCGGGCACTTTTGCCTTCAAGCGGGAGAATGAAGATCCCACCCGCATGTTCGCCGGCGAGGGCGATGCCTTTCGCACCAACCGGCGCTTCAAGATGCTGAGCGAGGGCATGCCGGCCAAGCGCCTGTCCACCGCGTTCGATTCGGTGACGCTTTACGGCGCCGACCCCGACCGCCGCCCGGACATCTACGGCAAGGTGGGCAACTCGGGCGTGAGCATCGCCACCCTCGACGACCTGAAGGTGCTGTACGGCGGCTTCGACCTTTGCGACCCCGCCACCAGTGTGAGCATGACCATCAACGGCCCGGCGCCCACGATTCTGGCGATGTTCCTCAACGCCGCCATCGACCAGCAGATGGACAAATTCGAGGCCGACAACCACCGCCAGCCCACCGATGACGAGGCTCAGAAAATCTGCGAATGGGTGCTGGAAAACGTGCGTGGCACGGTGCAGGCCGACATCTTGAAAGAAGACCAGGGACAGAACACCTGCATCTTTTCCACCGAGTTTTCGCTCAAGGTCATGGGCGACATTCAGCAGTATTTTGTGCAGCACCGAGTGCGCAATTTCTACTCGGTGAGCATCTCCGGCTATCACATCGCCGAGGCCGGGGCCAACCCCATCAGCCAGCTTGCCTTCACCCTGAGCAACGGCTTCACTTTTGTGGAGGCCTATCTGGCCCGCGGCATGCACATCGACGATTTCGCGCCCAACCTGAGCTTTTTTTTCAGCAACGGCATGGACCCGGAATACAGCGTGCTCGGCCGCGTGGCGCGGCGCATCTGGGCGGTGGCCATGCGCGACAAATACGGCGCCAACGAACGCAGCCAGAAGCTCAAGTACCACGTGCAGACCAGCGGCCGCAGCTTGCACGCGCAGGAAATTGCGTTCAACGACATCCGCACCACGCTGCAGGCGCTGATCGCCATTTACGACAACTGCAACAGCCTGCACACCAACGCTTATGACGAAGCCATCACCACGCCCACCGAGGAAAGCGTGCGCCGGGCGATGGCGATTCAGCTCATTATCAACCGCGAGTGGGGGCTGGCGAAGTGCGAAAACCCGAATCAGGGCGCATTCGTCATCGAAGAACTGACCGATCTGGTCGAAGAGGCGGTGCTCAAGGAATTCGAAGCCATTGCCGAGCGCGGCGGGGTGCTGGGCGCGATGGAAACCGGTTACCAGCGCAGCAAAATCCAGGAGGAAAGCCTGCACTATGAAATGCTCAAGCACACCGGCGAGTTGCCCATCATCGGGGTGAACACTTTCCGCAATCCGCACGGCGACGCCGCTCCAGCGCATCTCGAACTGGCGCGCTCCACCGAGGCGGAAAAAGAGTCGCAACTGCAGCGTCTGGCCGACTTTCACCACCGCCACGCGGCCGAGGCGCCCGCCCTGCTGCACCGGCTGCAGCAGGCCGTCATTCATAACGAAAATGTGTTTGCCGTGCTGATGGACGCGGTGCGGGTGTGCAGCCTGGGGCAGATCACCGCCGCGCTGTTCGAGGTGGGCGGCCAATACCGGCGCAGCATGTAAGACTTATCATTTCGCCACTCCGCTGCGCAGCGAGTCGTTGCCAATTTCGGTTTCCTGTTCTGCGCGGCGGTTTTTTATTTTCTGTCATGTCCACCTCCCCCGCCTCGCTCCGCGCCAGCGCCCTGATGCTGCTGGCTTCGCTCATCTGGGGCACGGCCTTCGTCGCCCAGACCGCGAGCATCGGCACGGTGGGGCCGTTCTTCTACACCGGTCTGCGTTTCATGCTGGGCGCTGCCGTGGTGCTGGCGGTGATGGCCTTGCGCCGTCGTCCCGATCCGGCCGCACATCCTGCCTCAAATCTGCGCAGCCTGCTGCGCGACGGCGGCCTGCTCGGCGGGGTGGTGGCCATCTCCATTTCCCTGCAGCAAATCGGGCTGGAATCGACCACGGTGGCCAACGCCGGTTTCATCAGCTCGCTCTACGTCGTGCTGGTGCCGCTGCTGGGCCTGCTGTGGGGGCGGCGCGTCGGCGCCGGAGTCTGGCTGGGCGCTTTACTGGCCGCAAGCGGCATGTACTTTCTCAGTGTGCGCCAGGGCTATAGCGTGCGGCATGGCGACTGGCTGGAGTTGGGCGGTGCGCTGTTCATCACCGTGCAGTTGCTGCTGCTGGGCCGCATGGCGCCGCGCCACGACCCGCTGCAACTCGCCGTGGTGCAATTCGTCGTCTGCGGTTTGCTATGCCTGGGCGCCGGGGTGCTGGTGGAATCAATCAGTCTGGAAGCGCTGCAGCGCGCGGCCTGGACCATTTTCTACGGCGGCGCGCTGTCGGTGGGCGTGGCCTACACCCTGCAAGTGGTCGCGCAGCGGCACGCCGTGCCCGCGCATGCCGCGGTGATTTTCAGCATGGAAGGCGTGTTCGCCGCGCTCGCGGCGTGGCTGGTGCTGCATCAGTCGCTCGACGCACGCGCCCTGTTCGGTTGCGCGCTGGTGTTCAGCGGCCTGCTGGTCTCGCAACTGCCGCTGCGCGCGCTGGCGAGCGGCTTGTTCACGCTGATGCGGCGCGTCCAGCCGGTTCAACCCATCGACCCATGACGACCAAACCGCGCCCCGCTTCCGTCTGGCCGGGACGGCCGCGCTCTCCCGAACCCGCGCCTCGGCGCAGCGCACCCGCCAAAACGATGGCCGCGCCCGCACCGCAGGGCGATCCCGCCGCCGAAGTGCGCCTGTCCAAGCGCATGTCCGAACTCGGCCTGGCCTCGCGGCGCGAAGCAGACGACTGGATCGAGCGCGGCTGGGTGCTGCTCGACGGCGCACCCGCGGTGCTCGGCACCAAGGTAGCGGGCAATCTGCCCGCCTCGCGCATTGTCATCCGCAAGGCGGCGCAGCACCGGCAGGCGGCGCAGGTCACCATCTTGCTGCACAAGCCGGTGGGCTATGTCAGCGCGCAGGCCGAGCACGGTTACACCCCGGCGGTCGCGCTCATCAAGGCCGAAAACCGCTGGGCCGAATGCGAAGCGCCGCAGCCGTTTTCACCCGCGCATTTGCGGCATCTAGCCGTGGCGGGTCGGCTCGACATCGACTCCACCGGCCTGCTGGTACTCACGCAGGACGGCCGCATCGCCCGTCAACTCATCGGCGAAGACAGCGCGGTGGAGAAGGAATATCTGGTGCGGGTCAGCCTGACCGATGCGCCAGCCCGCAACGGCGCCGAAGAAGACGTGCAGGCCACCTTTCCCGAGAGCCGCCTCGCCCTGCTGCGCCACGGTCTGAAGCTCGACGATCAGCCGCTGCGGCCGGCGCAGGTGGAATGGATCAACCCGCAGCAATTGCGCTTTGTGCTGCGCGAAGGCAAGAAGCGCCAGATTCGCCGCATGTGCGAGCTCGTCGGCCTGCGAGTTACCGGTCTCAAGCGCGTGCGCATCGGCGGCTTGCGCCTCGGTGCACTGCCGCTGGGGCAATGGCGTTATCTGCGCGAGGACGAAGGGTTTTAAGGCGCGAGCAGGGAAGCGCTCAAGCGCGATCCTGCTCGAACAAATCGAGCGCCTTCTTGACTTCGGCGATATAGGTCATCGCCGGGCCGCCGCCCATGACGATGGCCACCTTGCAGACCTCGACGATTTCGGCGTGGCTCACGCCCGCACGCAACGACTTCTCGACATGGATGCCGATGCAATAGACGCAGCGCGCGGTAATCGCCATGCCCAGGGCGATGAGTTCCTTGGTCTTGGCGTCGAGCACGCCATCGCCCAGCGCCTCGCCCATGAAGGCAGCAAACGCCTTCATCGTGCTGGCGGCCTCGCGGTTCATCATGCCCATGCCCATCTTGAAATCGCGCATGGACACGTCCATGCCGTTGTGCACTGAATCGTTCATCTCGTTTTTCTCCCGGATTGATGCCTTCACTGTGAATGGGCGATGTGACGCTCTGATGTCACCACTTGGATTGACACAGGGCCGACACTTGCGCGTGGTAACAAGCGCACATGTCTGCCGTACCCACGCCCTCTCCTCCCCGCCTGCTGTACGACGCGGTCTCCGAATTACGCCGCGCCGCGCTTGCGTATGAGCAAGCCCACCAAGACCGCATCGACGCGCTGCCGCCGCAACGCCGCGCCAGCGCCCGCAATCTGCTGCACTACATCGCCGTGCGCCAGGCCGATCTGCGGCCGTTGCAGACCCAGTTGGCTCAGATCGGCCTGTCTTCGCTGGGCATGCTGGAAACCCATGTGCTCGCCGCGCTCGACGCGGTGCTCGACCGGCTCGAAGACTTGCTCGGCCATGCCCGCAGCCAGCGCCCCGCGCCCCCCTGCACGTTCGTCGAGGGCCTGCAACTGCTGCAGCACAACACCACCGCCCTGCTCAACCCGCCGCGACCGCAGCGCGAGGTGCGCATCATGGTGACGCTGGCTACTGAAGCCGCGCAGGACGCTGCAGGGCTACGCGCCCTAGTTGAGGCCGGCATGGACATCGCCCGCATCAACTGCGCGCATGACGATGCCGCCGTCTGGCAGCGCATGGCCGAGCTTGTTCATGGCACCGACGCTTCGCCGCAGCGCCGTCCGCTGGTGCAGATCGATCTGGCGGGGCCCAAGTCGCGCACGGGCGAGTTGCTGCCGCAGGGCCGCATCCTGCATCTGCGGCCCCGGCACGATGTGCGCGGGCAGATCATCGCCCCCGCGCTGCTGGCGCTGTGGTGCGGTGAGGGCCCGCCACCGCAAGCTCCCGAGGGACAAATCCTGCTGCACGCCGGAGCGCTGCATCCGCCCCTGCCCGCGCAGTTGCCGCCGTCCGCCCGGCTGCAGGTCACCGATCTGCGCTCGCGCGCGCGGCAAGGCAGACTGATTTCCCGCGAGGGCGCGCTGCTGGTGTTTGCCTTCGAACGCACGGCCTATCTGGCCGAAGGCATGCCGTTCAAGCTGACGAACGACTCTGCCGAGATGGCCGCAGGCACGCTGCAAGGCATCGCCGAAGTTCCGGGCGAACTGCGGCTGTTCGTCGGCGACCCGCTGGTGCTGCTGCGCGAAGAACGCCCCGGCCATGCTGGGCAGCGCGGCGACGATGGCGCCTTCACCACGCCGCCGCAGGTGCACTGCACGCTCGATGCCGCCTTCACCTCGGCGCAGGTCGGGCAAAGCGTGTGGCTGGACGACGGGCGCATTGGCGCGGTCATCGAAACCCGTACGGACGACACCCTGCAACTGCGCATCACCCACGCCGAGCCGAGCGGCAGTCGGCTCAAGGCGGAAAAGGGCATCAATTTCCCCGACACCCACTTCGACCTTCCCGCGCTCACCGAAAAAGACCGCGACGATCTCGCCGCAATGGCTCGCCATCTCGATCTGGTCGCCCTGTCCTTTTTGCGCAGCCCGCAAGACGTGCGCCAGTTGCGCGCGGAACTCACCGCACTGCATCGCGACGACGCCGGTGTGGTGCTCAAGATCGAAAACCGTCAGGCCTTCGATCGCCTGCCCGCCATCCTGCTCGAAGCCCTGGCGCACCCGCGCCTGGGCGTCATGGTCGCGCGCGGCGATCTGGCGGTGGAACTGGGCTTCGAGCGATTATCCGAAGCGCAGGAAGAAATTCTCTGGATGTGCGAGGCCGCCCACCTGCCGGTGATCTGGGCCACCCAGATTCTCGACACCATGGCCCGCAGCGGCCTACCCTCCCGCCCCGAGGTCAGCGATGCCGCCCTGAGCATTCGCGCCGAGTGCGCCATGCTCAACAAAGGGCCGCACATCGTCGAGGCCGTGCGCTTTCTATCCGGCGTGCTCGAACGCATGGAAGGCCATTACGCCAAGCGCATGACCTTGCGCCGCCCATTGTCGATCGCCGAGCTGCCCAACTGAACCCCAGCCTCATTAACGCCTCCAAGCAACATCGCGCCGCCGGTCGAACGGGTTTCACTTTGTTGCACCGCAGCACTTGCATGATTGATTTTTGTCAACGACAAACGTGCAAATCAGTGAGCGCTTATAGAGGGTTGTCCTAATGTCCAAGCGGTGCCGCGCAGGGAACAATGCGCCATCTTTCGCGGAGTACGGACATGGATTCAAAGCGTCGCACATGGTTGATTGCAACGGGTTGCGCCGGTTGCGTGGCAGCAGGGGGAGCGGCCGTGCCTTTTGTCGATTCGCTCGCGCCTTCCGCGAAGGCCCGCGCCGAGGGCGGGCCGGTGGATGTGGACATCAGCTCGCTGCGTCCGAGTGAAAAAATGACCGTGCTGTGGCGCGGCCAACCCGTGTGGATTTTGCACCGCACCCCGGCCATGCTGGAGTCGCTCAACGAAACCCAGTCCCTCGTCGCCGATCCCGACTCCAAGCGCACCGCCTTCCCCACTCCGGCCTGGGCGCAAACGCAGTGGCGCTCGATCAAAAAAGAATATCTCGTGGTCGTGGGCATCTGCACCCATCTGGGCTGCTCACCGGTCGACCGCTTCACGCCGGGGCCGCAACCCTCCCTGCCCTCGGACTGGGATGGCGGCT
Organism: Thiomonas sp. SCN 64-16; assembly: GCF_001725585.1. NCBI lineage: Bacteria > Pseudomonadati > Pseudomonadota > Betaproteobacteria > Burkholderiales > Thiomonas > Thiomonas sp. SCN 64-16. The sequence goes on from NZ_MEGQ01000013.1 coordinate 17,810, forward strand.
TTCTCTGCCCCTGCCACGGCTCGATGTTCGATCTGGCGGGTCGCGTGTTCAAGAACATGCCCGCCCCCGACAACCTGGTCGTGCCGCCGTATATGTATGTGACCGACGCCAAGGTGCGCATCGGCGAACACGAGAAAGCCTGACCTCCCGCCCTTCCTCCCGATTTTCCTCCCGCTGCACCCTCCCCACAAAACAAACAGGAGACACCTCAATGGCCGATCAATCGCTGCACGGCGCGCACGCCGCCCCCGAACACGGCGGGCTGCGCGGCTGGGTGGACAAGCGCTTTCCCTTCTCCTCGCTGTGGAGCGCGCACCTGACCGAGTATTACGCGCCGAAAAACCTCAATTTCTGGTACTACTTCGGCTCACTGTCCATCGTGGTGCTGGCCATTCAGATCATCAGCGGCATTTTCCTGGTGATGAACTACAAGCCCGACGCCGCGCTGGCCTTCGGCTCGGTCGAATACATCATGCGCGATGTCAACTGGGGCTGGCTGATCCGCTACATCCACTCCACCGGGGCCTCGGCGTTTTTCATCGTGGTGTATCTGCACATGTTTCGCGGCCTGATTTACGGCTCCTACCGCACCCCGCGCGAACTCATCTGGATTTTCGGCTGCCTGATCTTTCTGAGCCTGATGGCCGAGGCCTTTTTCGGCTACCTGCTGCCGTGGGGACAGATGTCATTCTGGGGCGCGCAGGTCATCGTCAACCTGTTCTCCGCCATCCCCTACATCGGCCCCGATCTGGCGGTGTGGATTCGTGGCGATTACGTGGTGAGCGATGTCACGCTCAACCGCTTTTTCGCCTTCCACGTCATCGCCATTCCGCTGCTGCTCATCGGCCTGGTGGGGTCGCACATCATCGCCTTGCACCAGGTCGGCTCGAACAACCCGGACGGCGTCGAAATCAAGGACAACAAAGACGGCCGCGGCATTCCGCGTGATGGCGTGGCGTTCCACCCCTACTACACCGTGCACGATTTGTTCGGGCTGTCCGTGTTCCTGATGATTTTCTGCGCTGTGGTGTTCTTCGCGCCGCAGTTCGGCGGCTACTTCCTGGAGCACAACAACTTCATTCCGGCCAACCCGCTGAAAACCCCGCCGCACATCGCCCCGGTCTGGTACTTCACGCCGTTCTACTCCATCCTGCGCGCGACGACGAGCAACACCGTGCACATCTGGATGGGCGTGGTGGTCGTGGCCACGCTGTTTGCCCTGTGGCGCAACCGCGGCAAACCCGGCCGCGCCGTTTCGTTTGCCGTGGGCGGCGGCCTGCTGTTCTGGGCGCTTGCCTCGGTGGACGCCAAGTTCTGGGGGGTGGTCAGCATGGGCGGCGCCGTGATCATCTTTTTCTTCCTGCCCTGGCTCGACAAATCGCCCGTCAAGTCGATCCGTTACCGCCCCACCTGGCACCGCGCCGTTTACACCCTGTTCGCCATCAACTTCGTGGTGCTGGGCTACTTCGGCATCCAGCCGCCCTCGCCCGTGGCCTACGCCGTGGCGCTTACCTGCACCCTGCTTTACTTCGGCTTCTTTTTCCTCATGCCGTGGTGGAGCCGCCTGGGGGAATTCAAACCCGTGCCGCAACGCCTGACCTACAAAGCCCACTGATGTCCGCCACCATGACCTCCATCCTGCACCCGCTTCTGCGACGTCTGTGCCTGGGGTTGCTGCTCGGGCTGATGCTGCAAGGCGCCGCCAGCGCCGCCTCGGAAGAGCAAGAAATTCCGCTCGATCATGCCCCCTACCGGGTCAACAATGTGCTGGCGCTGCAAAACGGCGCCCGCTTGTTCGTCAATTACTGCATCGGCTGCCATTCCGCCAAGTACATGCGGTATGAAAGCCTGCGCGGCATCGGTCTGACAGACGACCAGATTCAGCACAACCTGATGTTCGGCGATGCGAAGATTGGCGACACCATGCGTGTGGCCATGACGCCCGTTCAGGCGGAGAAGTGGTTCGGCATCGATCCGCCCGATTTGTCCATCATCACCAAGGCGCTGGCCTCTCATCGCGGCAGCGGCACCGACTACCTCTACACCTATCTGCGCACTTTTTACCGCGACGATACGCGGCCGACCGGCTGGAACAATCTGGTCTTCCCCGGCGTGGGCATGCCCAACCCGCTGTGGATGTTGCAGGGCGAGCGCGCCGCCAACTTCCAGGTCGGCCCCGACCCCGCCGATCCGGCCATCAAGCTCAAGACTTTCGTCGGCTACACCCAGCTGACGAAGGGGTCGGAATCGACAACCGAGTATGATTCGACGGTTGCCGACCTCGTCGCCTACATGCAGTGGATGGCCGAACCCGATCAACTGTTCCGCAAGCGCCTTGGCGTCATCGTGCTCATTTTCCTGGGATTGTTCAGCTTCATTACCTGGAAGCTGAAATCCGAATACTGGAAAGATGTCACCTAACTCTGGCTAGCGCCCGCACCCCGGGTGCGCAGCCCAATCCGTATCGCCGGGGTGGCGCTGCCACCCCGTTTCGTCTTTCAGGAGTCTGCATTCATGATGGTGCTCTATTCCGGCACGACCTGCCCGTTTTCGCAGCGTTGCCGCTTCGTGCTGTTCGAAAAAGGCATGGATTTCGAAATCCGTGACGTTGACCTGTTCAACAAACCCGAAGACGTCAGCGTCATGAATCCCTACGGACAGGTGCCCATCCTGGTCGAGCGCGATCTCATCCTGTACGAATCCAACATCATCAACGAGTACATCGACGAACGCTTCCCGCACCCGCAGCTCATGCCCGGCGATCCGGTGGCCCGCGCCCGCGTGCGGCTATTCCTGTTCAATTTTGAGAAGGAACTGTTCGTGCACGTGACGACACTCGAATCGCGCGCCACCAAGTCCAACGAAAAAGCGCTCGAAAAGGCCCGCAGCGCCATTCGCGACCGCCTGACGCAGCTCGCGCCCGTATTCCTCAAAAACAAATACATGCTGGGCGAAGACTTTTCCATGCTCGACGTGGCCATCGCCCCGCTGCTGTGGCGCCTCGATCATTACGGCATCGATCTGCCCAAGTCGGCGCTGCCGCTGGCCAAGTATGCCGAGCGTATTTTCCAACGCCCCGCCTACATCGAGGCGCTCACGCCCTCCGAAAAGATCATGCGCAAGTAAGCAGTTCGGTGCACCGTGATGAACAGCGATTCGCAAAACATCGGCTCAACCAAGCCCTACCTCATCCGCGCCCTGTACGAATGGTGCACGGATAACGGCCTGACTCCCTACCTGGCCGTACAGGTTGGAGCTGGTGCGCGGGTACCGATGGAGTTCGTGAAAAACGGTGAAATCGTGCTTAACATCAGCTTTGACGCCACCAGCGCGCTGAACATCGGCAACGATGAAATTCGCTTCAAGGCGCGTTTCGGCGGCGTGGCCAGAGACATTCTTGTCCCCATCGGTCAAGTCTCAGCCATCTATGCGCGGGAAAACAGCCAAGGTATGGCCTTTCCGGTCGAAACCGCTGACGAATCAGCCGAGATCGGTGAAGCCAACAACGCACCCGCCGCAGAAGACCAGGACGAACCGGCTAAAGCCAGCAAGCCCACGCGGCTGCAGCCGGTAAAATCCAAAGCATCGGAATCGGAAGAACCTTCCTCCGAACCGCCCCCCGGCGCCCCCCGCCCCGGCGGAGCGCATCTGACCCGCGTGAAGTAGTCCGGCGGCCTCAAGGTCACCGGATAACCGGCCCACGCAACCCGGCGCTCAACAGCGCCTACGCCGACTTAGCTCAGCTGGTAGAGCAACCGCCTTGTAAGCGGTAGGTCATCCGTTCGATTCGGATAGTCGGCACCAATCTCAGTTTGGGATTCCAGTCCATGCTGCCTGATGCCAGGCAGTGCGCATGCACGCGTAATTCCAGCACGAACAAGTCGGATAAAAAATTATCTGGACAACTCGTCTCAATTTGTATCAAATGGTGACTGAGCCTTTACTGGCTCTTTCAGGGAGTGTGCAATTCACCCAGGTCGACATCGACCTGGGTTTTTTTTCGCCTCCGTTTTTCGTCTCTCTCTTTTTCTCTCATCTCTTCCTCACCAGAACCGCCCATGCCTGCCGCAGGGGGCAAATGCTGTTGGCGACTCTGAGAGACAATAGACCTATATCAGTTCGGTATCTGCTCATGCCCTCTCCCACCCCTCGCACCGATTGGCCTCAGGCCATCGTTCTGCACAAGTTATCTCGCGTGCTCGAACTCACCTATGCCGACGGAACCCAATACCTGCTGCCGTTTGAGCTGATGCGGGTCTTTTCGCCGTCTGCCGAGGTGCGCGGGCACGGGCCTGGGCAGGAAACCTTGCAGACTGGCAAGCGTCTCGTCGAGATCGATAGTGTGATGCAGGTCGGAAACTACGCCATCCAGCCGCATTTCTCGGACGGCCATGACAGCGGCATCTACAGTTGGGACTATTTGCACTTCCTGGGGCAAAACCAGGAGTCGCTCTGGGCCGACTATCTGAACCGCCTACAGGCTGCCGGTGCCGACCGCGACGCGCCCATGCCCGAGGCTACGTCCAACGCACACCACTGCTCGTCTCACTAATCCTTACTGACCCTCGCATTGAGCTTCCCATGTCCGATACCCAATCCACCTCTACCACCCATTTCGGCTACCAGCAGGTTGCCGAAGATGAAAAAGCTGCGCGCGTGCGGGGTGTGTTCGATTCGGTCGCGTCGCGCTATGACGTGATGAACGATTTGATGAGTGGCGGCCTGCACCGCGTCTGGAAGGCGTTCACCATTGCCCTCTCGGGTGTGCGCCCAGGTCAGCGCGTGCTGGATGTCGCTGCGGGAACCGGCGATCTGTCGCGCGCTTTCGCCCGCAATGTCGGGCCCACTGGCCTGGTGGTGATGAGCGACATCAATGGCTCCATGCTGCGGGCGGGCCGAGACCGGCTCATCGACTCTGGCGTGCTGGTGCCGACGCTCTTGTGCGATGCCGAAAAGCTGCCCTTCCCGGACGCGCAATTCGACCTAGTGAGTGTGGCATTCGGCCTGCGCAACATGACCCACAAAGATGCGGCGCTGCGCGAGATGCAACGTGTGATAAAGCCGGGCGGCAAATTGCTCGTGCTGGAGTTTTCCAAGCCCTGGGCGCCGTTGCGCGGGGCCTACGACCTCTACTCCTTCCAGGTTTTGCCGCGCCTGGGCAAGATGGTTGCGGGCGACCCGCAGAGCTACCAATACCTGGCCGAATCCATCCGCATGCACCCGGATCAGGAAACCCTCGCTGGCATGATGCGTGAAGCGGGTTTCGGTCATGTCGATTGGCACAACCTGACAGCTGGCGTCGTTGCGCTACATATCGGACAGAAATTTTGAGCTGACGCAATGCAAAACGCGCGCATTGAACTTTTCCACCGATCTGGTAACAAAATGTCACTTCTTCTCGACTTTCTGGAAATTGCATGAAAACGACTGGTTTGCTTCGCACCCTTATGACTTTCGGCCTGACGTTGACTCTCGCTCTAGGTCTCGCACTGAGCGCTGTCGATGCGCATGCCAAACGTATGGGCGGTGGCAAGAGCATGGGGCGGCAAAGCAATGCCGTTACGCAGCGCGAAGCGGCACCGCCGCAACAAGCCGCGCCCGCCGCCACACGTCAGCAGGCCGCGGCCACACCGCCCGCCAAGCAGCCCAGCCGCTGGGGCGGCATTCTGGGGGGGTTGGCTGCCGGTCTGGGTCTTGCCGCGCTGTTCCACGCACTCGGCTTCGGCGGCGCGCTGGGCTCCTTCCTCGGCTCGGCGCTGATGATCGGTCTGCTCGCGCTGGCCGCGTTCTGGATTTTCAATCTGCTGCGTCGCAAGTCCAGCACTGACAAGTCCGCCCAGCCCATGCAATATGCAGGCGCTTCGCAGGGCTATGCGCAGGCTCCGCTGGGCGTCGAAACGCATATGCCAGCGCAGTGGACGCCTGGTGCCGGTTCGCAAACCGCAAGTGGGGCGAGCATTCCGGCCGATTTTGATCGCGACGGGTTTCTGGCGAGCGCCAAGCAGCACTACATCCGCTTGCAGCAAGCCTGGGATGCGGCTGATCTGAACAGCCTGAAAACCTTCGCCACCGCCGAGATGTACGACGCCCTGGCTGCCGATCTGCAACAACGCGGCATGACGCCCAACAAGACGGAAATCGTGACCCTCGAAGCCTCGCTGCTCGCGTTGGAAGAAACCCCGACTGAATACGTTGCCAGTGTCGAGTTCTCCGGTCTGGTGCGCGAAGAAACCTGGGGTGGCGCGAGCCCGGTGCGCGAGGTGTGGAACCTGGTGAAACCTCGCGATGGCTCCAGCGGTTGGCAACTGGCCGGTATTCAGCAGTTGAATTGACGCACCGAATATACCCTGCTGCGCTTTCACTCTACGCCGCAGTCGCGCAAGCGCTGCGGCGTTTTTCATGCAGCGCTTGCGCGACCAAATTCCTCAACGGAGACAGGCTCCTAGAATGCGTCAATAAACGCCATTCCTCATGCGCATTCCCGACCTTCAGCCCTTGATTCCCGATCGCACTTCGCTGGTGCACAGACTGCAGTACCTGGTCTTGCCAGCGCTCAATCATCTGCTCGCATCCGACCCACGCGCTCAGGGCAAGCTTGGCGCCCATGCAGGCAAGACGGTGGTATTCACTGCTTTGGGGGTTGATTTGCCTTGGGAGATCGAACCGCAAGGCTTGCTGCGCACCGCAACGTCTACAGCGCTCGGTAATGATGAGGCCGACCTGCACATCACCCTCGATCTGGATGCCTTGCGTGAGGCCATCGCCAAGCGCGCGCCGCTGAATTTGACGGGCGCCCGCATCACCGGGGACGCCGAGCTGGCCCAGACGCTGTCATGGCTGATGACCCACGTGCGCTGGGATGCTGAAGACGATCTCGCGCAACTCGTCGGCGATATTCCTGCGCACCGCATTTCCCGGGCCGGGCAAAAGTTGGCGGCACAGGGACAGCAAGCCTGGACGCGTGCCCACGACGATGCGCGCGACTGGTTTGCCGCGAGCCCGCGTGCTTTGGTCAGCCGCGGCGAATTGGCGCAAATGCAAGAACAAGTGCGCGAATTGCGCGATCAAGCCGCACGGCTGGAAAAGCGTCTTGCCCTGTTGCGCAAGCAATCGAGCGCCCGCGAGAACTGAACGACCGATGCGCCGCCTGCTCCGCCTGCTGAAGATTGTTTCCGTCATCCTGCGCCACGGCCTGGATGAAATGGCGCTGTCGAGCTTTCGCCATCCCTGGCTGCGCCGGCTCTCCCGGGTGCTCAGCTTCGGGCGTCCGCTCAATCGTCCACGCGGCGAGCGTTTGCGTCTGGCGCTGGAGAGTCTGGGGCCGATTTTTGTCAAATTCGGCCAAGTGCTTTCAACCCGCCGCGACCTGTTGCCGCCCGACATCGCCGACGAACTCGCCAAGCTTCAGGACAACGTGCCCCCGTTCGACTCCGAGGTCGCCGTAGCGATCATCGAGCGTTCGTTCGGTAGACCCATCGAAACCTTGTTCGCTACCTTCGAGCGCAAGCCGGTGGCCAGCGCCTCGATCGCGCAAGTGCATTTCGCCACCTTACCCTTGCAACAGGGCGGCGCCGAGGTGGCGGTCAAGGTGCTGCGTCCGGGCATGCACAAAGTCATCGATGAAGACCTCGCGCTGATGCACACCATGGCTGCCTGGGTAGACCGGCTGTGGAGTGAGGGCAAGCGACTGAAACCGCGCGAAGTGGTGGCCGAATTCGACAAATACCTGCACGACGAGCTCGACCTGGTCCGCGAGGCGGCCAACGGCACGCAACTGCGGCGCAATATGGCCTCGCTCGACCTGCTGCTGATTCCCGAGATGCACTGGGAGCTGTGCCGCAGCGACGTGATCGTGATGCAGCGCATGTACGGCGTGCCGATCGGCCGTGTCGACGCGCTGCGTGCTGCCGGTGTCGATTTCAAGCAACTGGCCAAGGCCGGGGTGGATATCTTTTTCACCCAGGTGTTCCGCGACGGGTTCTTTCATGCCGACATGCACCCGGGCAACATCATGGTCAGCCTGCAGCCCGAGACGTTCGGCCGCTATATCGCGCTGGACTTCGGCATTGTCGGCACCCTGTCCGACTTCGATAAAGACTATCTGGCGCAGAACTTCATTGCCTTTTTCCGCCGCGATTACAAGCGCGTGGCCGAACTGCATGTGGAGTCGGGCTGGGTGCCGGCCGATGCCCGCATCGATGAACTCGAAGCGGCGGTGCGCAGCGTTTGCGAGCCCCAGTTCGCCCGCCCCCTAAAAGACATTTCTCTCGGCCAGGTGCTGCTGCGGCTGTTTCAGGTTTCGCGCCGCTTCAAGGTGGAAATTCAGCCCCAACTCGTGCTGCTGCAAAAAACCCTGTTGAACGTCGAAGGGCTGGGTCGCCAGCTCGACCCCGATCTCGATCTCTGGACAACAGCGCAGCCCTTTCTCGAAAAATGGATGAAAAGCCAGGTGGGCTGGCCTGCCTTCCGCGACAAGCTCAAGAATGAATCGACCCGCTACGCACAATACCTGCCGGAAATCCCTCGTCTGCTGCATCAGGCCCTGCTGGCGCAGGAAAAGCGCGACGACCCCGTGCTGCGCGAGCTGCTGCAGGAACAGCGGCGGACTAATGCCCTGCTGCAGACGTTGATGGCGTTTGTCGTCGGCTTCATCGTGGCGGTACTGCTGCTCGCCGCGGTGGACAGCCACTGGCTGCAGCTACTGTTTTAAAGCTCTTCTGCCATGCTCATGCCACAACGCACACTACCCGACGGTAGCGCCATCCCCGCATTGGGTCTGGGCACTTGGCGTATGGGCGAACGCGCCGAGGCGCGCGCCGACGAAATCCTTGCGGTGCGCGAAGCGCTGCGCATGGGATACCGCCTGATCGACACCGCCGAGATGTACGGCGAAGGCGGCGCCGAGAGCATGCTGGGCGAGGCGCTGCGGCAGGCGTTTGCCGCAGGCGAGGCGCAACGCGAAGACCTCACCATCGTCAGCAAGGTGTACCCGCACCATGCCAGCACCCGCGGGGTGATCGAGGCCTGCGAACGCAGCCTGCGGCGCTTGAAGCTCGACCGCATCGATCTGTACCTGCTGCATTGGCGCGGCGAGTACGCGCTGGCTGAAACGCTGGCCGGGTTTGCCCAGCTCCAGCGCCGCGGCTTGATCCTTCACTGGGGCGTGAGCAATTTCGATGTGGCTGATCTGGAAGAGCTGTTTGCGCTGCCTGGCGGATCTGCCTGTGCCACCAATCAGGTCTATTACAGCCTGGGCGCTCGGGGCGTGGAATTCGATCTGCTGCCTTGGCAGGCGCGCCACCGGCTACCGCTCATGGCCTACAGCCCTATTGATCAAGGCGCGCTCGGCGGCCATCCCGTGTTGCAGAGGATCGGTCAGCGGCTCGGCGTCAGCGCGGCTCAGGTGGCGCTGGCCTGGGTGCTGCGCCAGCCCGAGGTCATTGCCATCCCCAAGGCCGTGCGTACCGCGCACCTGCAAGACAATCTGGCCGCCGCCGAGTTGCAGCTCTCGGCAAGCAATCTGCAAGCGCTGGACGCCGCCTTTGCCCCGCCGGGTGCCAAACAACCTCTTGCGATGATTTGACCGCTGCGTTTGAGCTGTATGCTTGCCGCGCCTGCCGCGTCTGGGCACAATGCCTTAGTCTCCTGCAATCAACTACATCATGTCTGATACACAAATCCGCGACACCCTGCAGCGCCTGCACACCGTGCTGCAATCGCAGCCCGCCATCGACCCCGAGCTCAAGAGCCTGCTGCAGACCCTGGATCGCGACATTCAGGCCGCACTCGAACGCAAGCAGACTGAATCGGCTCCCGCGCCGAACGACGATCTCGCGGAACAGGCGCAAACCCTGGCCACCCGTTTCGCCGCCGAGCACCCGAATGTCGATCTGGTCCTGCGCGAACTGCGCAGCCTGCTGCTCGGCCTAGGGCTGTAAAGACTCGCACCCGCCGCCGGGCTGAGTCTTTGCACGGCGTTTTTGAGAAAACGCAGGGGCGAGCGGGCCGGAGTGAAGTCCCCCGACAAGCGGCCTTTTTGATGCGCCGCGACAATGGTGCATTCGCAAAATTCACCATGTCTGCAAACGTTTCCGTCGCTGCCCCCCAACTCGCCGCACATCCGCCCCTATCGCGCCACTTCATTGCTTATATGGCGGTGGCCTGTGGGGTGTCGGTCGCCAATATCTATTATGCCCAGCCCCTGCTGGAGCAGTTCGCGCGGCAGTTTCACACCACCGTGGCTGGTGTTGCGGCCGTGCCCTCGGCCACGCAGATCGGCTACGCCGCGGGGCTGATGTTCCTCGGCCCGCTGGGCGACCGGCATGCGCGGCACCAGGTGATTCTCATCATGGCCGCGCTGCTCGTGCCCGCGCTGATCGGCGCTGCGCTGGCGCCCAGCGTGCTGCTGCTCGCCACCGCCTCGTTCGCCATCGGCATGCTCTCCAGCATTGCGCAGCAGATCATTCCCATGGTGGCGCACCTCGCGCCGCCGCAGGCGCGCGGCAAGGCCATCGGCCTGGTGATGAGCGGTCTGCTCGTGGGCATTCTGGGCGGTCGGGTGCTGGCTGGCGGCATTGCGGCGCTGCTGAACTGGCAAGCGGTGTTCGCCTTCGCCACGCTGGTGAACATTGGGATGTGGATCATGCTTTGGCGCGTGCTGCCGCGTCTGCCGGTTGATGCCCACGCCACAGACCAGAGCTATGCCGCCCTGCTCGGCTCCACCCTGAAGCAGTTCGCCCTGCATCGCGATCTGCGCTTTGCCGGCATTACCGGCGGGCTGTTTTTCGCCAGCTTCAGCGTGTTCTGGGTGGGGCTCACGCCGCTGCTGCAAAGCCCCGCCTATGGCTTCGGCCCGGCGGTAGTGGGCGCCTTCGGCATTCTGGGCATCATGGGCGCGACGGTGGCGCCGATCTCCGGCCGCTACTGCGACAAGCCGGGCGGGCCGCGCCGTGTGCTGTTTGTCGCGCTGGCGCTCACCGTGCTGTCGTGGGCCTTGTTCGCGCCGGGCACGCACGGGCTGTGGTGGCTGATCGCCGGGGTGCTGGTGCTCGACGCCGGGGTGCAAGGCGCGCAGATCGCCAACCAGACCCGCATCTATGCCCTGGACGCCGCCGCGCGCAGCCGCATCAACGCCGTGTACATGACGCTGTATTTCATCGGTGGCTCGGTGGGGTCGTTCGTCGCCAGCCATGCGTGGACGGCGGGAGGCTGGCCCGCCGTGACGCTGGCGGGCGCAGGCTTTGCGCTGGCGGCGTTGCTGCTGCACGCCGCCAGTGGAAGCCGACGCAGCTTGAGCTCAGCCGCTTGAGCGTCGTCCGCTTAACGCCCGAGATCGTCGAGCACGGCCAGCGTGGCTTCGGCCTGGTTCAGGGTGTAGAAATGCAGCCCTGGCGCGCCGCTGGCGATGAGTTCTTCGCACAGGCTGCTGACCACCTCGCGGCCGAAGGCGCGGATACTCTCGCGGTCGTCGCCATAGCTCTGCAGACGCAATCGCACCCAGCGTGGAATCTCGGCGCCGCACACTTCAGAGAAGCGCAGCAGCTGGCTGGAATTGGTGATGGGCATGATGCCCGGCACCACGGGCACGTCGAGACCGAGCGCGCGCACGTCGTCGACAAAACGGCGATAGGCCGCAGCGCTGTAGAAGTACTGCGTGATGGCCGAGTTCGCCCCGGCGCGTACCTTGTCGGCGAAATGCTGCAGATCATCGAGCGGGCTTCTGGCCTGCGGATGCATCTCGGGATAGGCGGCCACTTCGATGTGAAACGCGCTGCCCATTTCGTCGCGGATGAACGCCACCAGATCGCGGGCATGGTGGAACTCGCCGCCGATGCCATAGCCCGAAGGCAGGTCGCCACGCAACGCCACGAGACGTTTGACGCCCGCGGCCTGAAAGTCGTGCAGATGCCCGCGCACCGAATCACGGCTGGCACCGATGCATGACAGATGGGGCGCGGCGTCCACGCCTTCGGCGAGGATGTCGCGCACCGTCTGCAGCGTGCCTTCCTGCGTAGAGCCGCCGGCGCCGAAGGTCACGGAACAGAACTCGGGCTGGCGCGCGTACAGACGCTGCCGCACCGCCCGGAGTTTGTCCGCACCCTCGGCCGTCTTGGGCGGGAAGAACTCGAAGCTCAGATTGACTCGAGGAGAAACTGATTGTGCGGAGGCCATGCGCATCAGTACCGGTAGTGGGCCGGCTTGTACGGACCGTCCTTGGGCACATTGATGTAGGCGGCCTGCTGGTCGCTCAGCGTGGTGAGCTGCACATTGAGGGTGCTGAGCTGCAGGCGCGCGACATGCTCGTCGAGGTGCTTGGGCAGGGTGTAGACGCCCACAGGGTATTCGCCGGTCTTGGTGAACAGCTCGATCTGCGCCAGGGTCTGATTGGCGAAGCTGGAGCTCATGACGTAGCTCGGATGGCCGGTGCCGCAGCCCAGATTCACCAGACGACCCTTGGCCAGCAGGATGATGCGTTTTCCGTCCGGGAAGATGATGTGATCGACCTGCGGCTTGATCTCTTCCCACTGGTACTTCTCGATGCCCGCGACGTCGATCTCGTTGTCGAAGTGACCGATATTGCAGACGATGGCCTGGTTCTTCATGCGGGCCATGTGATCGTGGGTGATGACGTGATAGTTGCCGGTGGCGGTGACGAAAATGTCGGCGTGCTCGCAGGCATAGTTCATGGTCACCACGCGATAGCCTTCCATCGCGGCCTGCAGGGCGCAGATCGGGTCGATCTCGGTCACCCACACCTGGGCCGACAACGCGCGCAGCGCCTGTGCGCTGCCCTTGCCCACGTCGCCATAACCGGCGACCACGGCGATCTTGCCGGCGACCATTACATCGGTGGCGCGCTTGATGCCGTCCACCAGACTTTCGCGGCAGCCATAGAGGTTGTCGAACTTGCTCTTGGTCACGCTGTCGTTGACGTTGATCGCGGGAAACTTCAGCTCGCCGCGCTGGTGCATCTGATAGAGGCGGTGCACGCCGGTCGTCGTTTCCTCGGTCACACCCTTGATCTGCGCCAGGCGGGTGGAATACCACTTGCCGTCCCTCGCCAGCTTGGCCTTGATGGCGGAAAACAGCACGCGCTCTTCTTCGCTGGTGGGGTGGTTGAGCACGGCAGCGTCGGTCTCGGCGCGTGCGCCCAGATGCAGCAGCAGGGTGGCATCGCCGCCGTCGTCCAGAATCATGTTGGAGTAGCCGCCATCGGTCCACTCGAAAATGCGATGGGTGTATTCCCAATAGTCTTCGAGCGACTCGCCCTTCACCGCGAACACCGGCGTGCCGTTGGCGGCAATGGCCGCGGCGGCATGGTCTTGGGTGGAAAAAATATTGCACGACGCCCAGCGCACCTGCGCCCCCAGCGCCTGCAGGGTTTCAATCAGCACGGCCGTCTGGATGGTCATGTGCAGACTGCCGGTGATGCGCGCGCCGCGCAGCGGCTGGCGGGCGGCATATTCCTCGCGGATGGCCATGAGCGCGGGCATCTCGCTCTCGGCAATGGCGATCTCGCGACGGCCCCAGTCGGCCAGGCCGATGTCGGCAATTACATAATCAGGGGAAGTTTTCATATCGACCACAGCGTTCATACAAACTCCGAACAAAGTGGCCGGGAACGGATGCGCACCGCATCCCGCGCCCGGCACGGGTTGGGTGAGCGCCGTTGAAGGAAAGCCACCAGCAAGGTGTAGCGGCCTGCGATCAAAGACCCGAGCCTGGCGACAGCGGCGAACAACTCGCCCCGTGCGTTGCAACGCTCCTCGGGAAGCCACGCATTCTATCGGTTTGCCGCAGGTTTGCCACGCGAACCGCAGGCCGTGAAATGACTGCTCCCACCGCGCACCGCCTGATTCTGGAGTGGATTACTGCGGCGCCGCGTTGGCTTGTCCCGCTCTACACCCGCGACGCCAACGCCAGACGCAGCCCCAGGCCGACGAACACCACGCCGGTCAGCCGCCGCACCCAAAGCGCCAGGCGCTGCATGCGCCCCAGATGGCGCGCCCGAGCCGCCACCCAGGCCACGCCCAGATTGAACAGCGTGCCATTGACGGTGAACACCACGCCGAGCAACAGAAACGCCCAGCCCTGTCCGCGCGTCGAAGTGCCAACGAACTGCGGCAAAAAGGCCAGAAAAAACAGCACGATCTTCGGGTTGAGCACATTGGTCAGCACGCCTTGCCAGAACACCGCCCGCAAGGGTGCGGCGGCCATGGGCGCTGAAACCGCTGGCGCCTGCCTCCTTGCACGCAGCAGACCCACCCCCAGCCACACCAGGTAGGCCGCTCCCATCCACTTGACCACGTTGAACGCCAGATCCGACGCGGCAATCAGCGCCGACAGCCCCACTGCGGCTGCGGTGACATGCACCAGACAACCCGCCCCAACCCCCAGCGCCGCCATCGCCCCGGCCCTCACCCCCTGCCCAGCACTGCGCGACACGATGAACAACATATCCGCGCCCGGGGTCATATTGAGCAACAGGCCCGAGAGCAGGAACAAGGCGAAGTGGTGGATGTCGGGCATGGGCGGCAAGCTCTAGTGGCAAAGGCGAAATAGTTTTGGGTTTGGGGTGGGGCGAACCCTGGCTACAACCAGCGGGAGCGCTTGAGCCAGTAGTACAGCCCGCCGCACAAGGCCAGGGTGAAGACGAGCAATGCCGGATAGGACCAGCGCCAGTCCAGTTCGGGCATGTGCCGGAAGTTCATGCCGAACCAGCCGGTGAGCAACGTGGGCACGGCCAGCAGCGCGGCCCAGCCGGCCAGCCGCTTGACCACCTCGTTCTGCTCCAGCGTCACAAGAGAGACCGAGACGTTCATCGCCGCCGAGAGCATTTCGCGCAGCGCGCCCACCGTGTCGTTGATGCGGTTGGCATGGTCGTTCACGTCGCGGAAGTAAGGCCGCATGGCCTCGGGCATCACGTCGTCGGGCAGGCGCTGAAGCTGCGCCAGCACATCCTGCAAAGGCGCCACCGCCAGCCGCAGGCGGGTGAGTTCGCGCTGCATCGCGTACAGCCGCTTGAGCGTGCCGCGCCGCCATTGGCGCGCGAAGATCTCGCCTTCCAGCTCCTCCAGCTCGGCCCGATAGGCCTCGACGATGGGCAGGTACCCGTCGACGATGGCATCGAGCACCGCGTACAGCGCATACCCCGGCCCCTGCGCGAGCAACGCGGGCGTCTGCTCGGCATTGCGACGCACCGTCGTGTAGCCGGTCGAATCACCATGCCGGATGGTGAGGATGTAGTTGCGACCCATGAAGATATGCGTCTCGCCGAACCGCACATGCGCACCGCTGCGCGAGGCCGTGCGTGCCACGACAAAAAGCGATTCGCCATAAGCCTCTAACTTGGGGCGCTGGTGCGCCTTGGCGGCGTCTTCCACCGCCAGCGGGTGCAGATCGAACTCGTGCTGCATCTGCGCCAGCAAGGCCGCATCCGGCTCATACAGCCCCACCCAGACAAACCGGTCGGACAAAGCGAGCATGTCGCTGATCGCCTCCAGCGCGATATCGCCCACCCGCCTCCCGCTGCGGTCATAGGCCACGCAGGCGCGAACGGGGTTTTCGGCGTTGGGGGTGTCAGAAGCGGGCATGGGTTTGTTTCACGCAATGGATCAAAAAAGTCTTCGCGTCAGCATGCGGGCAGCGGCCAGCTTGCGCGGAAAACCTATCGGTAAACCTCGCGTCAGTTGCCGATCTGCACCACAAGGACGCGCAGTGCACCGTCCTGAAGGTCGCACATGATGCGGAAGCAAACGGCTTGTCTCCTCACCCAAACACCGTTCGCGCAGATCAGGGTTGCGCTTCAGCATGGGGGGCTACGAAGCTAGACCTGACCACTTCTCGTCCCTCAAGCCACAAGGGCCGGAAAGTCAGGATTTTTCAGCGTCTTTCCGACAAGATCCTGAACCGCGCGAGAGAATGCATCTGCAGTGTTTCGACATGCCTCGCTAGCGCCGAAGCCGCTGTTGAACTCGTAGTGCTCGTTGACCACCAAAGACTTTCCATTTGATGAGGCGAGTGTCAGTTCGATGGACCAGAAGCCGCTTGTCAAACCCTTGCTGGATGAAAACTCCAATTTGTTCACCGTGCCGGTTAGGGTGACCCGCGGCTTGCCGCTTTCGTACGCTCCACCCACTTTCAACTCATCCTCAAAGGCTTTGCGGATGTATTGAGTGTGAGTGAGTCCGTCGGCAACCTGCAGAGGCCCAAGTGCGCGGCATGTGGCATTAAAGTCTGCCGGACCCGAGAATTTTCCTAAGCCAATGCCAGATGTATTTAGTGATTTGATCGCCTGATTGTTGTCAGCAGCGATGGCATAGCGCTGTGTCATAGGTGATTCGCAAGCAGATAACAGCAGAAGCGACGCCAAGGCCGAACAGAGGAATAGACGACTCATAGTCAACGTCCAGATTCAGTACATCATAAAAAGAGAACAAAGGGAGTGATGGCTCGCATCAATACGTGCGCGAAAACTGAACGGGGTCAGGTCTAGCATCGCTGCGCCCCCGCCTTCACTCCCCCTTCTCCCCCTCCAACCGCAACATGCTCGCCCCCTCGCCTAGCGTAATCAGCCCGGTCTTGGCGTAGATGCCGAGCTTGGCGCGGGTGTCGGTGATGTCGAGGTTGCGCAGGGTGAGCTGGCCGATGCGGTCGGCGGGGCTGAACGGGGCGTCTTCCACCTTTTCCATGCTCAGGCGCTCGGGGGCGTAGGTGAGGTTGGGGCTCTCAGTGTTGAGGATGGAGTAGTCGTTGCCACGGCGCAGTTCCAGCGTCACTTCGCCGGTGATGGCGCGCGCCACCCAGCGCTGGGCGGTTTCGCGCAGCATCATGGACTGCGGGTCGAACCAGCGGCCCTGGTAGAGCAGGCGGCCGAGCTTGAGGCCGTTGATGCGGTACTGCTCGATCGTGTCTTCGTTGTGGATGCCGGTGACCAGGCGCTCGTAGGCGATGTGCAGCAGCGCCATGCCGGGGGCTTCGTAGATGCCGCGGCTCTTCGCTTCGATGATGCGGTTCTCGATCTGGTCGCTCATGCCCAGGCCGTGGCGGCCGCCGATTTCATTGGCCTTCAGGAACAGGTCCACCGGCGAGTCGAAGGTCTGGCCGTTCAGGGCGACCGGCTGGCCTTCTTCGAAGCGGATGGTGATCTCTTCGGCCTTCACTTCCACTTCGGGCTTCCAGAACGCCACGCCCATGATGGGGTTGACGATGCGGATGCCGCTGTTGAGGTGCTCCAGGTCCTTGGCTTCGTGCGTGGCGCCGAGCATGTTGCTGTCGGTGCTGTAGGCCTTCTCGACCGACATCTTGTAGTCGAAGCCGTTGGCGATCAGGAACTCGCTCATTTCCTTGCGACCGCCGAGTTCGTCGATGAAGCGCTGATCCAGCCACGGTTTGTAGATTTTCAGCGCGGGGTTGGTGAGCAGGCCGTAGCGGTAGAAGCGCTCGATGTCGTTGCCTTTGAAGGTGGAGCCGTCGCCCCAGATGTTGACATCGTCTTCCTTCATGGCGGCCACCAGCATGGTGCCGGTGACGGCGCGGCCCAGCGGGGTGGTGTTGAAGTAGGTGACGCCGCCGGTGCTGATGTGGAAGGCGCCGCACTGGATGGCGGCAATGCCTTCGTGCGCCAGTTGCACGCGGCAGTCGATCAGGCGGGCCTTTTCAGCGCCGAAGCCCATGGCCTTGCGCGGAATGTCGTCGTAGTCGCTCTCGTCGGGCTGGCCGAGGTTGGCGGTGTAGGCGTAGGGCTGGGCGCCCTTTTTTTTCATCCACAGCAGGGCGGCGGAAGTGTCGAGGCCGCCGGAGAAGGCGATGCCGACTTTTTGCCCGGTAGGCAGGTTTTGCAGAATGGTAGCCATGGGTTTTGAGCGCGGGTTAGCCGAAATGGCAGATGTAGTGATAGGCGGTTTCGCCTTCCGGCACGCGAATCTCGAAGCGGGTATTGCCGGGTACGCTGAAACGCTCGCCCACGCCGGATTTCACCCAAACGTCGCTGCCCGGCAGTTTGTATTCGCAGGCCCCGGCCACGCATTCCATGATTTCGGGCGCGCCGGTGTTGAAGGTCAGCGTGGCGGGCAGGATGACACCGACTGATTTTTTCGTACCGTCAGCCAGGGTGATGCCGTGGCTGATGCATTTGCCGTCGAAGTACACATTGGCCTGCGTGTTGACGGTCACGCCGCCGATCTGGGTGGTGCTCATGGATAGGTTCGGGCAGGGGGAAAAGAGACCCGCTATTCTGCCATTCCCATGAACTTACGCACTTATTACCCACCCATCGAACCCTTCAAAACCGGCGTGCTCGACACCGGCGAAGGTCACCAGATCTACTGGGAACTCTGCGGCAATCCGCAAGGTCGGCCTGCCGTCTTTCTGCACGGCGGACCGGGCTCGGGCTGTTCGCCGGATCATCGCCGCCTGTTCGACCCGCAGCGCTACTGCGTGCTGCTGTTCGACCAGCGCGGCTGCGGACGATCGACCCCGCACGCCTCACTGGAGAACAACACCACCTGGCATCTGGTGGCCGACATCGAGCGGCTGCGCACCCTGCTGGGCGTGGATCGCTGGCTGGTGTTCGGCGGCTCGTGGGGCAGCACCCTGGCTCTGGCCTATGCCCAGACGCACACCGCGCGAGTGTCGGCGCTGATCCTGCGCGGCATCTTCACCCTACGGCGGGAGGAGCTGCTGTGGTTCTACCAGGAGGGTGCGTCGTGGCTGTTTCCTGATCTGTGGGAGGGCTTTCTGGCGCCCATTCCCGAAGCGGAGCGCGGCGATCTGATCGGCGCTTATCGCAAACGGCTGACGGGCGCCGACCCGGCAGCGCAATTGGCCTGCGCCCGCGCCTGGAGCGTGTGGGAAGGGCAAACCATCCGTCTGCTGCCCGATGCGGTCAACGCCGCACATCATGCGCAGGATGCGTTCTCGCTGGCCTTCGCACGCATCGAGAATCACTATTTCGTGCATGAAGGCTGGATGGAGCAAGGCCAGTTGATCCGCGACGCAGGCAAGCTGGCCGAGGTGCCTGGCGTCATCGTGCAAGGCCGGTACGACGTGTGCACCCCGGTTCGCAGCGCCTGGGACTTGCACCGCGCCTGGCCGCAAGCCGACTTTCAGCTCGTGCCCGACGCCGGGCACGCCTACAACGAGCCGGGCATCCTCTCGCGTCTGATCGAGGCGACGGACCGATTTTCCGGCTATTGAAGTCACCGAACCGCCGCCCCTGACACGCCCTCTTTTACGCCGTCGCGGCGGCCTGCAGCGCGCCCAGCCCGGCGTCGTCGCGCAGCTTGGCGGCCTTGTCGGTGGCCTCCCAGCTGAACTCGGGTTCGTCGCGGCCGAAGTGGCCGTAGGCGGCGGTCTTGGAATAGATGGGGCGACGCAGATCGAGCATTTCGATAATGCCGCGCGGACGCAAATCGAAGTGACGGCGCACCAGTTGTTCGAGCTTGGCGTCGTCGATCACGCCGGTGCCCTGCGTCGTCACCATGATGCTGGTGGGCTGGGCCACGCCGATGGCGTAGGAAATCTGCACCAGGCATTTCTTAGCCAACCCGGCAGCCACGATGTTCTTGGCCACATGGCGCGCAGCGTAGGCGGCCGAACGGTCGACCTTGGTCGGGTCTTTGCCGCTGAAGGCGCCGCCGCCATGCGGGGCCGCGCCACCGTAGGTATCGACGATGATCTTACGCCCCGTGAGACCGCAGTCGCCCTGCGGGCCGCCGACGACGAAGCGTCCGGTCGGGTTGATGAGGTACTTCACCTCGCCGCGCATGAACTCTGCGGGCAGCACAGGTTTGATAATGTGCTCGATGACCGCCTCGCGCAGATCGGCCAGCGCGATGTCAGGCGCGTGCTGGGTGGACAGCACCACCGTGTCGATGGCCACGGGATAGCCGTTTTCGTAGCGGAAGGTGATCTGGCTCTTGGCATCCGGGCGCAGCCAGGGCAGACGGCCGTCACGGCGCAACTGGCTTTGGCGCTCGACCAGGCGGTGCGCGTAGTAGATCGGCGCGGGCATGAGCTCGGGGGTTTCGTCGCAGGCGTAGCCGAACATCAGCCCCTGGTCGCCGGCGCCGATGTCGAGTTCGTCGTCGTGCGCCTTGTTCACGCCTTGGGCGATGTCGGGGCTTTGCTTGTCGTAGGCGACGAGCACCGCGCAGCTTTTGTGGTCGATGCCGAAATCGGCGTCGTCGTAACCGATGCGCTTGAGCGTATCGCGCGCGACCTGGATGTAATCGACCACGGCCGTGGTGGTGATCTCACCCGCCAGCACGATCAAGCCAGTGTTGGCCAGGGTTTCGGCGGCAACGCGGGAGGCCGGGTCTTGCGCCAGATTGGCGTCGAGAATGGCGTCGGAAATCTGATCGGCCACCTTGTCGGGATGACCTTCGGAAACGGACTCGGATGTAAACAGGAAGTGGTTTGCCATGACGGACCTTTCTATGAACGGTTGGATCGACGCCACCGTTTGGGTCTCGCACGGCGACGCTTTAGCGGACATCTACGCAGCCGCCCCGAAGGTCGCCTGCCCCTGCCACCCCGCAAGTTGTCATTAACTCGGTGGCAATGTCATGGATTCTATGCGCGCCCTTTGTTCAGCGGCGCTTCGTAACATGGCACCCTTTGCACCTCAGGGAAATCCTTCATCGTGCTGCTCCGCGTGTTCCGCTGGCTGTCTGTCTTGCCGCTGGGTTTGCTCCAGTCGCTCGGGGCGGCGCTCGGCCTGCTGGTTTATGCCGCCTCAAGCGTGTATCGCCAGCGTCTGCGCGCCAACATGCAACAGGCGGGCTACGCGCCAGAGCAGCTTGCGCGCAAGGCGGCCGCGCAAGCCGGACGCATGGTCGGCGAATTGCCCGTGGTCTGGTTTCGGCGCGGCGCTACGGCGCCCGTGCACCGGGTGCAGGTGATCGGCAAGGAGCATGTCGATGCCGTTCGCGCCCAGGGCATGGGCGTGCTGTATCTCACGCCGCACCTGGGATGCTTTGAAATCTCGGCGCAGGCGGCCGCGCTCTGGAGCCCGATCACGGTGATGTTCCGCCCGCCGCGCAAGGCCGTGCTGCTGCCGCTGGCCCTGGCCTCGCGCCAGCGCCACAATCTGGCCACCGCCCCGGCCAATCTCGCCGGGGTGCGGCAATTGCTGCGCGCCCTGCGCGCGGGGGAGTCCGTCGGCCTGTTGCCCGATCAGGCGCCCGGCAGCGGCGAAGGCGTCTGGGCCGACTTTTTCGGCCGCCCGGCCTACACCATGACCCTGCCCGCGCGCCTGGTGCAACTGGGCAACGCCCGCATCATTCTGGCCTCGGCCCTGCGTCTGCCCGGCGGGCGCGGCTACACCCTGACGCTGGAGCCGTTTCCCGAAGCCCTGGACGCCGACCCGCAACGCGCCGCCACGCAGATCAATCGGGCGCTGGAAGGTCTGATCCGGCGCTGTCCCGAGCAATATCTCTGGGCCTACAACCGCTACAAAACCCCCTCGGGCGCACCGCCGCCCCCCGCGCCGAATCTTGCCGAGGAAAGCGCGCCATGAAGTCGCTGTTCGCCCGTCTGAGCATCGGCCTCGTCTGGCTGCTGCATCTGCTGCCCTACCCCGTGCTCGCTGCGCTGGGCACGGCGGTGGGCTGGTTGCTGTGGCCGCTGGCCCGCTCGCGTCGGCGCATCACCCTGCGCAATCTGCAACTTTGTTTCCCCGACTGGACGGCTGCGCAGCAGCGCACCGTGGCGCGACAGCATTTTGTCTTCGTCGCCCGGGCGTTTCTCGAACGCGGCGTGCTCTGGTACGCCAGCCCGAAGCGCCTGCAGCGCCTGCTGCATCTCGAAGGCCCGGTGGAGGAAGCGCTGGACGGCAGCCGCAACACCCTGCTGCTGGGTTTTCACTTCGAGGGGCTGGACGCGGGATGGACGGCGCTCAGCCTGGTGGCGCCGCGTCCGGTCTCAGGCATGTACACCCCGCAGAAAAACAAGGTGCTCGACGATTGGGTGGTGGCGCGGCGCAGCCGCTTTCACACCGCCGCCATCGTCTCGCGGCATGACGGCGCCGCGGGCATGTTGCGGCAACTCAAAGCCGGGGTGCCGTTCTACACCCTGCCCGATATGGACTTTGGCCTGCGCAGCTCGCGCTTCATCGACTTTTTCGGCGTTCCCGCAGCCACCCTCGACGTCGCCCCGCGGCTGGCAGCTTCCGCCGACGCCCGGGTCTACGCCGTGGTCACCCGCATCCTGCCCGGCGCGCGCGGCTACGCCATCACCGTGCATCCCGCCTGGGCCGATTTTCCCGCGCTGGACGCCCGGGGCAAGCCCGCCGACATCGACGCCGATCTGCGACGCATGAACCGCTTCATCGAAGAGCAAGTGCGCACCATGCCTGCGCAATACCATTGGGTGCACAAGCGCTTCAAAAACCGCCCCGAAGGCGAGCCTTCTCTTTACTGACCCATGCAAGTCGCGTTCACCAAAATGCACGGCGCCGGAAACGACTTTGTCGTGCTCGACGCCACCCGCGCCCCGCTGACCCTCAACGCGGCGCAACTGCGCCTGCTCGCCGACCGGCACTTTGGCGTGGGTGCTGACCAGATTCTGCTGGTCGAAGCCGCGCCCTCGCCCGAAGTCGATTTCGGCTATCGCATTTTCAACGCCGACGGCGGTGAGGTGGAGCAATGCGGCAATGGCGCGCGTTGCTTCGTCGCCTATGTGCACGGCAAGGGGCTCACCGCCAAAAGACGCATCCGGGTGCAGACGCTCTCCGGCCTCATCGAACCCGAATTGCAGCCCGACGGCCGCGTCACCGTGGACATGGGCGCGCCGGTTTTCGATCTGCCGCGCGTGCCTTTCGAGGCCCACGGCCTGAGGCCGCGGCAGGTGGATGGCTGGGAGCAGTGGCCGCTGGACCTCGCAGGGGCCACCGCCTGGGTGAGCGTGCTGTCGATGGGCAACCCGCATGCGGTGCAGCGGGTGGACGATGTGGACACCGCGCCCGTCTTGCGCGACGGCCCGCTGATCGAGCATCACCCTCGTTTTCCGCGCCGGGTCAACGCCGGTTTCATGCAGATCGT
Source organism: Thiomonas sp. SCN 64-16 (assembly GCF_001725585.1). Lineage (NCBI taxonomy): Bacteria > Pseudomonadati > Pseudomonadota > Betaproteobacteria > Burkholderiales > Thiomonas > Thiomonas sp. SCN 64-16. The sequence continues at coordinate 40,852 of NZ_MEGQ01000013.1, forward strand.
CGACGCCCAGCACATCCGCCTGCGCGTCTGGGAGCGCGGCGCGGGCGAAACCCTGGCCTGCGGCACTGGCGCCTGCGCCGCCGTGGTGGCCGGGCTGCGCCACGGCTGGCTGCAAGGCGCGGTGGACGTGCAGACCCACGGCGGCGAGCTGACCATTTCATGGGCGGGCGCTGGCCAGCCCGTGCGTATGACCGGCCCCGCCGCTTTTGTTTTTGACGGCACGATCGACCTTCCCGATCTGCCCTGATGGAGAACACCCGATGGAACTGAGCGAACACGATCTGGCCGCCTACCTGGCCGCCAACCCCGAATTTTTCGAGCGCCACGCCGAACTGCTCACCACCGTGCAATTGCAGAGCCCGCACGGCAACCGCGCCGTGTCGCTGCAGGAGCGGCAGATGGAAATGCTGCGCGACAAAATGCGCACTCTGGAGCATCGCCTCGCCGCGATGATGCGCAACGCGGTGGACAACGAAACCCTGGCCGGCAAGCTGCTGCTTTGGGCCCGCGATGTCATGCTGGCGCAACAGGGCGCACCGGAGCAGTTGCCGCAAACGCTGCAAGACACCCTCAAGTCCGCCTTCGATCTGCCCATGACCGCGCTCAAGCTCTGGCCGGTGCGCGAAGCGTTCGCCGCGCTCGACTTCGCCACCGGGGTGAGCGAAGACGCCAAGACCTTCGCCGCCAGCCTGGCCGCGCCCTTCGTCGGCCCCAACCCCGGCTTCGAGGCCGCGCACTGGCTGCCGGACGCGCAGATGGCGCAATCGCTCGCACTCATTCCGCTGCAAAACCCGCATACCAGCATGTGCATGGGGCTGCTGGTGCTGGCCTCCCCCGACAGCCAGCGTTTCACCGCCGATATGGGCACTGACTTCCTCAACCACATCAGCCAGTTGGCCAGCGCCGCGCTCGTCGGCCTGCTCGCGCGCTGAGCCCGCCCAGGCCGTTCTCCGCCCCGCTGTTTGCCACGCAGTTCACCCTATGGCCGCGCCCGGCTCACTCCCGCTCAATAGCCCGACCTTGCGTCAGTTGGCGGCGGACTATCTCGCACACGCGCAAACCGAACGCCGTCTGGCTGAGGGCACGCTGGTCAACTATCGGCGCGACCTCGATGACCTGCTGCAGCGCGCCGAAGCGCTGGGCGCAGCGCCAATCGAGTCGCTGCACATCCGCCGCTGGGCCGCGCAGCTTCACGCCGGCGGCATGAGCCCGCGCGCCATCGCGGCGCGGCTATCGGCCTGGCGCAGCTTTTTCCGCTGGATGGGGCGGCTCGGCTTCGTCGCAGCCAACCCGGTGCAGGACGTGCGTGCGCCCAAGGCCGCCAAGCCGCTGCCCAAGGCGCTTTCGGTCGATCAGGCCGTGGCGCTGGCGGCTTACACCCCGCAAGAATCGACGCCCGCAGCGCGCCCGCACCGACGCCCGCACCAGGCTGAACCCTTCGCCACCCGCAGCGCGCGGGTGCATGCCATCGCCGAACTGCTTTATTCCTGCGGGCTGCGCGTCTCCGAGCTCACCGGGCTGGACGTACGCGCCAGCAAGACCGCGCGCGGCTGGATCGACTGGGACGCCGCCGAAGCCACCGTCACCGGCAAGGGCAACAAGCGGCGCAGCGTGCCCATCGGCCGTCCCGCCCTACTGGCGCTGCGGCAATGGCTGGAGCTGCGCCCCGCCCTGCTCCGCCCCGATGCCGACGCCGACGCGCAGGTCGCGCTGTTTCTCGGCGCACGCGGCGCACGCCTCACGCCGCAGCGCGTCTGGCTGGAGCTGCGCGAGCACGCCCGCGCTGCCGGGCTCGATGCCCGCGTGCATCCGCACATGCTGCGCCACTCCTTCGCCTCGCATGTGCTGCAGTCCAGCGGCGATTTGCGCGCGGTGCAAGAATTGCTGGGCCATTCCAGCATTGCCACCACACAGGTCTACACCCGCCTGGACTTCCAACATTTGGCCAAGGTCTACGACGCCGCCCATCCCCGGGCGCGCAAAAAACCCTAAGGCCCCTCCATGAAAACCATCCGCCTTCATCCGGGCAAGGAACGCTCCTTGCTGCGCCGCCACCCCTGGGTGTTCGCCAGCTCGATCGCCAAAGGCAGCGCCGACAGCGGCGAGACCGTCCGCGTGGAATCGCACGATGGCCAGTTTCTCGCCTGGGCCGCGTTCAGCCCCGCTTCGCAAATCCGCTTGCGGGTCTGGAGCTTCGAGGCCACGCAGCGCATCGACGCCGCCTTTTTCACCGAACAACTGCGCGCGGCCATCGCCCGCCGCCAAGCGCTCGGGCTGGATCTCACCGCCTGCCGCCTGGTACACGGCGAGAGCGATGGTCTGCCCGGCTGCATCGTCGATCGCTACGCCGACATCGTGGTGCTGCAAGCGGGCAGCGCGGGGATTGAGCGCTGGAAATCGGTGATCGTCAGCGCCCTGCACGCCCTCATGCCCGAAACCCGCGTTTACGAACGCTCGGACGCCACGCTGCGCGAACGCGAAGGCCTGCCCGCGGCCACCGGCTGGCTGCTGGGCGAAGGGCAAACGCAGGTCGAGATCCATGAAAACGGGCTGCGGCTGCGGGTCGATGTCGCCACCGGCCACAAGACCGGCTTCTACCTCGATCAGCGCGACGCCCGCGCCCGCTTTGCCGACACGGTGCGCGCGCACGGCCTGCAGCGCGTGCTCAACTGCTTCAGCTACACCGGCGGCTTCTCGCTGGCCGCCCTGGCCGGCGGGGCGCAGCAAGTCACCTCGGTCGATTCCTCCGCGCCCGCGCTGGCGCTGGCGGCCGAGCATGTCGCGCTCAACGGCTTCGATCCGGCGCGGGCGCAATTCGTCGACGCCGACGTCAACGCCACTCTGCGCCGCCTACGCGAAGAAGGCGCGCAGTTCGACGCCATCGTGCTCGATCCGCCCAAATTCGCCGCCAGCCCGCAGCAAGTCGAGCGCGCGGCTCGCGCCTACAAAGACATCAATCGCCTGGCCTTCCATCTGCTGCCGCCGGGAGGCTGGCTGTTCACCTTTTCGTGCTCGGGCGGCGTCAGTGCCGAGCTGTTCCAGAAAATCGTCGCTGGCGCCGCCCTCGACGCGGGCGCAGACGCCCAGATCGTCGCCCGTACCGGCGCCGGGCTCGACCACCCCTTGAGCCTGCATTTCCCCGAAGGCGAGTATCTCAAGGGGCTGCTGCTGCGCCGCAGTTGAACTTCCAGTTGATTTTTCGTTGATCGCCCCGATCTGAATAGGCGTTGTTTCTTTCAAGGAATCCCACCATGGCCTCCCTCATTCCCGCCACCATCGTCACCGGCTTTCTCGGCAGCGGCAAAACCACCTTGCTCAAGCGCGTGCTGCACGAAGCGCATGGCTCCAAGATTGCCGTGATCGAAAACGAGTTCGGCGAAGAGAACATCGACAGCGACATCCTGGTGCAGGAAGCGGGCGAGCAGATCGTGCAGATGTCGAATGGCTGCATCTGCTGCACCATTCGCGACGATCTGCGCGCCACGCTGGCCGATCTGGCCGCCAAGCGCCGCAAGGGCGAACTGGTGTTCGACCGCGTGGTCATCGAGACCACCGGCATCGCCGACCCTGGCCCGGTCGCGCAGACCTTTTTCATGGACGACGAGGTCGCCAGCCAGTACATGCTCGACGCCATCCTCACCCTGGTCGATGCCAAACACGCCAACCAGCAGCTCGACAGTCGGCAAGAAGCGCGCCGCCAGGTGGGTTTCGCCGACCAGATTTTCATCAGCAAGGCCGATCTGGTCAGCGCCGACGAACTCGCCGCCCTGCAACACCGACTCGCCCACATGAATCCGCGCGCCAAGCAAAGCGTGGTGCATTTCGGCGAGGTGCCGCTGTCGCAGGTGCTCGACCTCAAGGGTTTCAACCTCAACGCCAAGCTCGACATCGACCCCGACTTCCTCAAGGCCGATGATCACGATCATCACGACCACGACCATGATCACGACCACCATGACCATGATCACGAGCATGGCGAACACTGCAATCACCCGCACCATCACCACCACGACGATGATGTGAAATCCTTCGTCTACCGCGCCGACAAACCCTTCGATCCGGCCAAGCTCGAAGACTTTCTCGGCGCCATCGTGCAGGTCTACGGCCCGCGCATGCTGCGCTATAAGGGCGTGCTGAACATGCAGGGCATCGACCGCAAAGTGGTGTTCCAGGGCGTGCACCAGCTCATGGGCAGCGATCTCGCCGCGCCCTGGGGCGCACAGGAACAGCGGCAAAGCAAGATGGTGTTCATCGGCATCGATCTGCCGCGCGACATCCTCGAAAAAGGTCTGCAGCAATGCTTGATCGGATGATGCATTTGCCTTGCCACCCGAAATGAATAGAATCGGGCGGTTTTGGCAGTGGCCAGCCCGGGCAGTGGCTAACCTGAATGACAGCTCGCCCGACAAACCGCAGTCATGGTGGAATTGAGGGGCGGTTGGGTTGCGTTGGGTTGCAGTGAGGCTGACCTGCACCTCGGCACAGCAAAGGCATGATGCCAAGAGTACGGCAAAGAGCGCGGTCAAGAGGGGTGGAAAGTCGAGGGGTGGAAAGTCCGGGGGCGAGTCCAGCGATGGGCGGCTCCACACGTTCAAATCAGCGCGCGGTCAGCGCACGACGAATTCACTTCGTCCGTGCCCGGCCATGCAGCAAATCAGGCGGCAATGGGCCGTCGGATGGGAAAGTTCGGGAGGATTTTCGTGGTCAAGTCGTCTCAAAAAGCGGTCGCAGCCCCAGGCAAGAGCAAGCCTGCGGCTGCAGACAAAAAACCCGCAGTCAAACCAGTTGCAGCCAAGACCAAGGTCGAGCCAGCCGTTCAGGCGACGCCAGTAGTGCCCGACAAAGTTGTGCCCGCCAAGTCTGCCGCTAAAGCTACAGCGGCGCAAACCGCGCCAGCCGTCTCTGCCGCAGCTGCCAAAAAAGTCACAGCTTCCCCGGCGCTTCGGCGCTCATCTTCGTCTGGCGTGAGTAAACTCCACGCCTCAAAACCCTTGTCGGCGGCCATGGGGTCGCCTGAACCTATCCGACTCGACAGAAGTTCCATGAGCAGCACAACCATCGAACCCACCCCCAGAAAATCCGATCCCAAGCATGCCAATGCCTGGAAGCACAAGACTGCCTCCGAACTGACCGAGCAAGAATTGCTGGCCATGCCCGAGTCGGAATACATGAACGAAGTCCAGCTCGACTACTTCAAGCGTCTGCTCAGCACCATGCGCGACGATCTGATCAAGAGCGCGGGCGAAACTACCGAGCATCTGCGCGAAGACACGCTGCTAGTCCCCGACCCGGCCGATCGCGCCACCATTGAAGAAGAGCACGCGCTGGAGTTGCGCACCCGCGACCGTGAGCGCAAGCTGCTGAAAAAAATTGACCAGTCGCTGCAGCGCATCGAAAGCGGCGAATATGGCTGGTGCGAAGAAACAGGCGAGCCCATTGGCATCGGCCGTCTGCTGGCCCGGCCGACGGCCACCCTGTCGCTCGAAGCGCAGCAACGCCGCGAACTCAAGCAGAAAATGTTCAACGATTGATTGAAGACCTGTCGCCTCCCTGCGGCTGGCGCGATTTGCGGGCAACTCAGGCATGAGCAGTTCTGATTCAGGCGGTTTCTGGAAGCGAGTGGGTTCTTTTGTCAAGAACCCGACCCGCGACTGGTCGCTAACCGACGAACAGGCCCTTCAAGAGCATGAAAACCTCGCCCGGGTCAAGGCCCGCGAGGACCAGAAGCGTCAGGACGATTTCATCCGCAAGCGCGAACTCGACGGCCTGCGCAAGCTACGCAGGCGCGAGGCCACCGATCTGGGCATGGATGACAGCCTGCAGACCAATGTTCCGGATCTGACGTCCCAGCCCACCCCGGTACACGACCGGGACGAAACCCTGCGAAAAATCAACGAGATCGAAAAGTCGATGGCGGGCGATCACGCCTCTGCCGCAACCCGCAGTCGCGCGCCGGTCACGCGGCAGATGCCTGCGCCCACGACCCGATCTCTTCCCCAAAGTCTGCCAACCCAAAGCCACCAGCCATCGCAGGCCAAACCGCCACTCACCTTCGCGCCCCCATCCCTCTCGGCGGGGACGCTATCGCCCGAGTCGCAGACGACTGGAACGATGCACTTCAAGGTGGATACGGCCTATGCCGATACCACTCTGATCACCAAGCCGGGCGGTCTGACAACGCAACCCGCGACCGGTGTGCCGTCGCAGTCCGGCCCGACCACGGCGCCGGGTGAGCCGCCTACGCTGCCGCCTGTTGGCTACGCCCCCACCGTCCCCTTCGTGCCCAGCGCGCCGCCAGCGCAGGTGCGCAAGTCGCAACCTGCTGCCGTGTCGTTCGACGAGCAGCCTACGCTGGCGGCAGCCACCCGCCTGAGCGCCGACGCTCTGCCGCCGCACACCTCGGCGCCCTCGGGCGACAGTTGGCTGCGATCGAGCAATGACTTCATGCCCAGCGCCTTCTTCGCCGTGGAAGTGCACGAGGCTTTGAGCTCCAATCCCTTGTTCGATCAGGCGGTGATGGACTTCGCCAATGGCGATGATGTCGCCGCCGAGTCGGCCTTGCGCGACGCCATTTCCAACTCGCAGGATCTGGATTCGGAGAAAGAGCTCTGGCTGGCGCTGTTTGACCTGTTCCGCGCCTCGGGGCAGATCGACAAGTTCGAAGCCCTGGTGACCGATTTCGTCAGCCGATTCCAGACCTCGGCGCCGATGGCCGAAGACGGCCTGCCTGCGCCCGCTGCGGCGCCCGCGCCAGCGTCAAACCACTTCAAGCCCTCGCTGGTTTTTTCTGCATCGGTCGATGCCGTCCAAACCGAGCGTTTGCGCAAGCTGCTGCTCAATGCGCCTTCGGCGCTTGAATTGAGCTTCGAGGAGGTGCGCACCATCACGCCAACCGCCTTGTCCGCACTGGTTGAGTCGCTGAAAAAGATCAACAGCACCGCCTGCACCGTCGCCCTGAACGGCGCGAATACCCTGCTGTCCCTTTGCCAAGCGCAGGCGCCCGCCATGCAGCGCGAGGCCGATCCGCAATGGTGGGCCTTGCGTCTGGAGTTGCTGCGCTTGGTCAACCAGCAGGACGATTTCGACGCCATCGCGCTCGACTACTGCGTGACCTACGAAATCTCGCCTCCGACCTGGGAGGCGAGCCGCGCCAGAGTCGAACTCGTCGGCGTGGACGGCAACGCGGCGCCTGAGGCATCCACACAGCCAGTTGCGTTTCAGAACTCGGGGATCAGCCCGAATTCCGTTTTGGGCAATGGCGGCTCGCGCTCGGCACAGTTGCATCTCAGCGGCGAGATTCTCGGCAATTCAAGCGACTTTCTGAACCCGCTGGAGCAGGCGGCCAAAACGCATGAACAGATGAGCATTTCCCTGCGTCAGTTGCGCCGTATCGATTTTTCGAGCGCAGGCGCCCTGCTCAACTGGGCCATGATGCAACACGATCAGGGCAAGACCCTGCAGTTCACCGGCGTACACCGGCTGATCGCCGGTCTGTTCAGCATCCTCGGCCTGCACGAGCACGCCCTCATTCAGCTGCGTCGCGACTGAGGTTCTGCTCGGCGCCGACCGGCTGCGGCAAAGCGGCGCTTGCACTGCCGGGTTGCCACACTGCCGCCTCTTGAGTTTTCTACTCCCACCCTTACATCCCGGCATGGATCAATATCACGGCACCACCATCCTTAGCGTGCGCCGCGGCGCTACCGTGGCCCTGGGCGGCGACGGGCAAGTGACGCTTGGCAATATCGTCGTCAAATCCACTGCGCGCAAGGTGCGCAGGCTCTACAACAACCAGATTCTGGCTGGCTTCGCCGGCGGAACAGCCGATGCCTTTACGCTGTTCGAGCGCTTCGAAGCCAAGTTGGAGAAGCACCAGGGACAGTTGTTGCGCAGCGCGGTCGAACTGGCCAAGGACTGGCGCACCGACCGCATGCTGCGCCGCCTGGAAGCCATGCTCTCGGTAGCCGATGCCGAGCACTCGCTCATCATCACCGGCAATGGTGATGTGCTCGAACCCGAATACGGCATCGTCGCCATCGGCTCAGGAGGCGCGTATGCGCAGTCGGCCGCCCGTGCCCTGCTGGAACACACCGCGCTGAGCCCGCGCGAGATCGTCGCCCAATCGCTGAAGATTGCGGGCGACATCTGCATCTACACCAACCAGTCGCACACCATCGAAACCCTGGGTGAGTAAGACCATGAATATGACTCCCCGAGAAATCGTCTCCGAACTCGACCGCTTTGTCATCGGCCAAGCCAAGGCCAAGCAGGCGGTGGCCATCGCCCTGCGCAACCGCTGGCGCCGTCAGCAGGTCGCCGAGCCGCTGCGGCACGAAATCACCCCAAAAAACATTCTGATGATCGGCCCTACCGGCGTGGGCAAAACAGAGATTGCGCGCCGTCTGGCCAAGCTGGCCGACGCGCCGTTCATCAAGGTCGAGGCTACCAAGTTCACCGAAGTGGGCTACGTCGGGCGCGATGTGGACACCATCATCCGCGACCTGATGGAGGCTGCCGTGAAGCTGGCGCGCGAAACCGCCATGCGCCAGCAACGCACCCGCGCCGAAGACCGCGCGGAAGACCGCATTCTCGACGTGCTGCTGCCCGCGCCGGCAGACTCCAGCGGGCATACCCCATCGGTCACCGAGACCAATCCCACGCGCCAAATGCTGCGCAAGCGTCTGCGCGAGGGCCAGCTCGATGACAAGGAAATCGAGATCGACCTCGCCGTGCATCCGGCCAGCGTGGACATCATGGGCCCGCCCGGCATGGAGGACATGACCGAGCAGATCCGCTCAATGTTCGCCAATATGGGGCAAACGCGCAGCAAGACGCGCAAGGTGACGGTGCACGAAGCGCAGAAGCTGCTGATCGACGAAGAGGCCGCCAAACTGGTCAACGAGGAAGAGATCAAGGCGGGCGCGCTGCGCGCGGTGGAGCAGAACGGCATTGTGTTCCTCGACGAGATCGACAAGGTCGCCTCGCGCAGCGACACCCAGGGCGCCGATGTGTCGCGCCAGGGCGTGCAGCGCGATCTGCTGCCGCTGGTGGAAGGCACCACGGTCAGCACCAAATACGGCATGGTGCGCACCGATCACATTCTGTTCATCGCCAGCGGGGCGTTTCACGTCGCCAAGCCTTCCGACCTGATTCCCGAACTACAGGGGCGCTTTCCCATCCGGGTGGAACTGGAGTCGCTCTCGGTCGCGGATTTCGAGGCCATTCTCACCAGCACCGACGCCAGCCTCACCAAGCAGTACGCCGCGTTGCTCGCTACCGACGGCGTGCAAGTCGAGTTCACCGCAGACGGTATTCGCCGCATGGCAGAAGTGGCCTTTCAGGTCAACGAAAAGACCGAGAACATCGGCGCGCGGCGGCTGCACACGGTGATGGAGCGGCTGCTCGAAGAGGTGTCGTTTCATGCCGATGGCGCGCAGCACAGCACCGTGAAAGTCGATGCGGCGATGGTCAACGAACGTCTGGGCGACATCGCCCGCGACGAAGATCTGTCGCGCTACGTGCTTTGATCCGTCTGCGGCTGCGCGTTCCCCGCAATGCACAGCAAGCCTTCGAACACCAGATGTTCGACATGCTGATGCGGCAGCCCCAGGGCGTCGCGCAGCTTGGGCGCCGCGCCGCCGGTCAGCAGCACAACCACCTCGCCCGCTTCCCGCGCTTGCAGACGCGCATGCATCTGCCGCGCCGCGCCCGCAATGGCCAAGGCGCCACCAGTCATCAAGGCATCGCTGGTATTGGTGGGAAATTCCGCGATGTCGCCTTCGGGTACGCGCAGCCCTGCCGTGCCCATCTCCAGCGCCTTGAGCATCAAGCCAAAGCCGGGCAGGATGATGCCGCCGATGAACACCCCTTCGCGACTGAGGCAATCGACGGTGACGGCCGTCCCCACGCTGATGACCATCGCCGCCTGATTGGGCACGCGCTGGCGCGCGCCCAGTTGCGCCGCCCATCGATCCGCGCCCAGCAATGAGGGCACGGCATAGCTGTTGCGCAGCCCGCATTGTTCAGCCTGCGCGCTGATCCAGTTGCAGCGCAGCCCAAGCGCATCGAGCTCGGCACACACCCGCGCGGTGACCACTGCACCGGCAACGGCACAACCGATCACCCGCTCGGCGCGAGGCTGTGCCGCCAGCACGCTGCTGAGTTGATCGACCTCTTCCAGCAGCATGGCCCCGCCGGCGAGCAACTCCGCGTTGCGTTGCGGGCGCGCATAGAGGCCCCATTTCAGCCGGGTATTGCCAACGTCGAGAACGAGAAGATGCATCCGGGTAACGCGACAGGGATTGTGGTCTCCTGAACCATAGCAGAGCAAACCCGCGAATCTGCAGCCAGGGCTGCGCGGGCCATCAGCGCAATTTGGCCCCGTCTTCTGCCGCGTGTTCCCGATCCAGAAGGCCCTTGGCATCCAGGGTGCCGAACCCGTTGAAGTAGGCATTGAGCAAAAACGCCACCACGGCGGTGAGCAGAATGCCGCTGTGCAGCATGGGCGCGAGAACTTCGGGGAAGTGGATGAAAAATTGCGGCGCCACCAGAGGAATCATGCCAAAGCCGATGCCCAGTGCGACGATGAGCAGATTGTTGCGATTGTTCTTGTAATCAACCTCGCTGAGGATGCGGATGCCCGTGGCCGCCACCATGCCGAACATGGCGATACCGGTACCGCCCAGCACAGGCTGGGGGATCGCCGCCACCAGCGCACCCAGTTTGGGCATCAGCCCAAGCAGCAGCATGATGACACCGCCGGTCACCGTCACCCAGCGGCTGCGCACGCCGGTCATGCCCACCAAGCCGATGTTCTGCGAAAACGAGGTGGTGGGAAAGGTGTTGAACATGCCGGCCAAAATGGTGCCCAAAGCATCGACCCGCAGACCGCGCCCCAGCTCGGTGCGACCCACCTTGCGCCCGACAATGTCGCCCAGCGCGAAGAACATGCCGGCCGATTCGACGAACACCACCAGCTCCACCACGCACAGGGTCACGATCGGGCCGATGGCGAATTGCGGCACACCAAACTGAAACGGCATGACCAGATGGAAAGCATCGGCCTTGGCGACCTGATCGAAATGCATCAGCCCCAGCAAGGCGGCCGCCACGCTGCCAAGCACCAGACCGATCAGCACCGAAATGTTTTTGAGGAAGCTGCGGCCGAATTTGCTGATGAACAGAATGACCACCAGCACGAACAGAGCGATGCCCAGGTTTTCCATCGAGGCATAAGCTGGGTTGGGAACCAGGCTGCCTGCGGCCGCGTGCGGTGAGGTATCGGCAATCATGGGTTTGAGCCACGCCCCACCGACAGCCCACTGAATGCCAACCTGCATGAGCGAAATGCCGATGATGGTGATGACCGAGCCGGTGACCACAGGCGGGAACATGCCCATCAGGCGGCAGGCAAAGGGCACGATCAGTAGCCCGAATACGCCTGCGGCGATGATGGCGCCAAAGATGTCCTGCAGGCCCATACCGGGCGTGGTGGCGATGGCGATCATCGGCGTGACCGAGGCGAAGGTCATGCCCATCATCACCGGCATGCGAATGCCGAACCAGGGAGTGAGCCCGAGCGACTGAATGATGCTGGTCACCCCGCAGATGAACAGGTCGGCCGTGATGAGCAACGCGATCTGCTCCACCGGCAGCTTCAGCGCCGAGCCGATGATCAGCGGCACCGCCACGGCGCCCGCGTACATCACCAGCACATGCTGGATGCCCAGCGCGACCAGCTTGCCAGCAGGCAAAACTTCATCAACCGGATGCGGTGCGTTTTCAGATACCGCCGGTGCGATGGCTGGGTTCATGGTGGTCTCCTGTTGATTGTTTTGTGTCGTGGTGAACGTCGTCGCGATGTCTCAGGGCTTGGCGCCGTCTTTGATCCACTGACCGATTTCGGCACGCTCCAGATCGGTCATCTGCGTAGCGTTGTTCAGCGGCATGGCCTTGAGCACCACCACCTGCTGATAAATCGCCTGCGCGTGGCTGACGATGTCTGACGCCGAATCCAGCCGCACGCCTTTGCTGGCCGCAGCACCGGAGTGGCACAACAGGCAGCGCTCCTGCACGATGTGCTGCACCTGCGCGAACGTGATCGGTTTCGCGTTTGCCAACGAGGGCTGCGGCTTGGGCGCGAGCGCCACCGCCACGGCCATAATGAGGCCGCCACCCACGATCCAGTATTGCCACTTCCAGGCGCCTTTGTGTTTGAGCACGAAGAACTGGCGGATCAGCGCGCCGGCCAACATCATCAGCACCAGCACCATCCAGTTGTTCGGCGCGTCATACACGAAGCTGTAATGGTTGGACAGCATGGCGAACAGCACCGGCAGGGTGAAGTAGGTGTTGTGCACGCTGCGCTGCTTGCCGCGTTTGCCATCCATCGGATCGGGCGTCTGCCCGGCGCGCATGGCCGCCACTACCCGGCGCTGACCGGGGATGATCCAGAAAAACACATTGGCACTCATCGAGGAGCCGAGCATGGCGCCGATGATCAGAAACGCCGCCCGCCCGGCAAACAAATGGCAGGCCAGCCAGGCCGCAATGAGCACATACACCGCGACCAGAATGCCCACCGTGAGGTCGCCATTTTTGCCTTGACCGAACACGCGGCAGATGCCGTCGTAAACCAACCAGCCGACGACGAGAAAGCCCAGCATGGCCGCCACCGCGTACCCCGGCGAACTCCAGGCAAACACCCGCGGATCGACGATAAAAATACCGGCGTGATAGAAGTAAAGCACGCAGAGCAGCGCAAATCCCGACAGCCAGGTGGAATAGCTCTCCCAATAAAACCAGTGCAGATGCTGCGGCAGGTTCTTCGGCGCGACCCTGTATTTCTGCGGGTTGTAGAAGCCCCCGCCATGCACCGCCCACAGTTCCCCATCCACTCCCCTGGCCTTCAACTCCGGGTCGGTGGGCTTCTCCAGGCTGTTGTCGAGCCAGACGAAATAAAACGAAGAACCAATCCAGGCAATCGCCACAATGACGTGCAGCCAACGCAGCAGCAGATCGGCCCAGTTCATGGCGTAGGGCAGGATGGTGGTCATCAAGTCGCTCATCATGACGTCTCCTAAAGGGTCATATGAAGTCGACTTCCGCCACGGCAGGCTCTGCGAAAGTCATCAAGGTCGCGTGCCAAAAGGCGCGATGCCCTTGGCGTGTTGGCCGCTGCGACGAAGGGTTGATTTCAAAAATTCATGCTGAGGCCCAATGCGATGCCTGTGGAAGCAGCCCCCGAACCACTGGCGGCCGTAGGTGCGTTGTTGTTGCCGAAGGCATCGACTTCGTTCACAAAGTAGTAGTAGTTCGTCGCACGCGCATATATGGCATAGAGTGAAGTGCGTTTGGACAAGGCATAGCGCACGCCCAGATTGACATGCTTGATGAAGGAATC
>NZ_MEGQ01000014.1:0-53918 GCF_001725585.1 Thiomonas sp. SCN 64-16
GGCCTTCCGGGGCGACGAGTCCTATGCCTTCCACAACATGCATCCGGAGCACGCCCTGCGGACGCGGCCCGCAGGGCAGCCAGGGCCTTGCATCATGCTGATCGATCTCGACCATTTCAAGCAGATCAATGACCGCTATGGCCACCCGGTGGGGGACGAAATCCTGGTGGAGTTTGCCCAGGTGGTGCTGTCGCTTTTGCGCGAGGGCGATGTGTTCGCTCGCATGGGCGGCGAGGAGTTCTGCATTCTGCTCGCGCACATGCGCGCGTCGCAGGCCTTGGAGGTGGCGGAACGGGTGCGCGAGTTCGTGGCGGCGCACCCGTTCCAGACCTCGGCCGGAGTGGTGCGCTTGAGCCTGAGTCTGGGCATCGCGGGATGCGATGCGCCGGTGCAGAGCATCGACAGGGTGCTGTCGATGGCCGATCAGGCGATGTATCGCGCCAAACAGGGCGGGCGTAATCGCACCGAGCTTTATTGCGACTAGGGTCTGTTCACGCTATTCCCTCTGAATCACGAGGGCATTCCTACAAATAAGAATTATTCGCAATAAGATAGCCCCAAGGCGATGGCGCAGAGCGTTTCGCCTCGGTGGGTCTGATTCCGGGCCGACCTGACTTGGGAGATCGATCATGGGATATGCAGAACTTGGGCTCAGTCTGTTGGTGGTGCTGCTGCTGACGTGGGCGGCGATGGAGTGGTCACGATGAACCCGCGGCTGTGCAAGCCATTGCCGCGAGCAGCGAACGTAGTCTCCGCGCTGGAGCCGGGTGCGAACGCGGGCTTGACCCTGCATTCGCGCGAGCTTTTCCGGCAAGGCTCTGTGGTGCAGATTCGCCATCAGGGGCAGACTTACCAACTGCGTTTAACGCGGCAGGACAAGTTGATTTTGACCAAGTAGTTGATTTCTCGCAGCTTTGCTCGCCAGCCTTGTGTGGACTAGTCCTCCAGCACATTAGCTAGCCATGCGATTTTTATGCCGAATACCCATAAAACCCGAATCGACTCCGCCGAGCCGCTGTTGGCCGGAACCCTGGCGTTGATGACGTTTTACGCGGACAAGCCCAGTCTTGCGGTCATGCAGAAAATCGGCCGTAATCTGCAGACCTTGCAGCAACACCCTCAACTCAGCGCCGAACTCAGCATCGTCTGCCGCCGTCTGGCAGCGTACTGGCTGACGCTGGGCTGCGAGGTGGAGCGGGCCGATGCGCATTCGGCCTGCCGCTTTGCGACGGCGTCGTCGGCGTTACAGTAATTACGGTTGAGCGCTATCACCGCCGCGCAGCAGCGCGAGCAGCCCGTCGAGCTCGTCCAGCGAGGAAAATCGAATCGCGATTTCTCCGCTGTGCTGGCCTTTGCGGCCCGCCTTGCTGCGAATTTCAACCGGGGCGGTGAAGCGCTCCGACAGTTCTTCTTCCAGCCGCTTCCAGTCTTGATCTTTGGCGGCTTTGGCTTTTTTGGGCGTGGCGCCCGGGTTCTGCGCTTGCTGGGCGCGAGCCACGAGTCGCTCGGCTTCGCGCACGCTCAGGCGTTTGGCCAGAATTTGCTGTGCGGCCTGAACCTGCTGCGCCTTGTCGAGCGATAGCAGCGCGCGGGCGTGACCCATGTCGAGATCGCCCGCCAGCAGCATGGTCTGCACGGCCTCGCTCAGTTGCAGCAGGCGCAGCAGATTGCTGGTGGCGGTGCGCGAGCGGCCGACGGCTTGTCCGGCCTGTTCGTGGGTGTGGCCGAACTCTTCGATCAGCCGGGCGATGCCGCGGGCTTCTTCCAGCGGATTGAGGTCTTCGCGCTGGAGGTTTTCGATCAGGGCCATGGCCAGGGTGGTGCGGTCGTCGGCCTCTTTCACCAGTGCGGGCACGCTGTCGAGCCCGGCAAGGCGGGCGGCGCGGGTGCGGCGCTCTCCGGCGATGATTTCATAGCGGCCATCGGGCAGGGCGCGAACGAGCACGGGCTGCATCACGCCTTGCGCCTTGATGCTCTGCGCCAGTTCGTAGAGGGCGCCTTCGTCCATCTGCGCACGGGGCTGATAGCGGCCGGGCACGAGATCGTCCAGCCGCAGTTCGCGTAGTGCGGCGGCGTCGGTTTCCGAGAGTTCGACGGAGGGGCCGAGCAGCACGTCGAGGCCGCGGCCGAGTCCTTTGGGTTTTTTGGTTGCCATGAGCGTGAGACGGATCAAGCGGGGTGATCAAGCAGAAAAAAGGGCGGTAGGGTGCTGGGCGGGCGGCAGTATCGCGTCCAGCAGTTGACGGCCTTGGGGCCAATCGCCCAGGCCGGACGCGGTATTGACGTGCCCGTAGGCGCCGAGGTTGGCGCAGCGGGCCCCCCAGCGCTGGGCGAGCTGTTGTGCGACCTGCCAGCGGCAATAGGGGTCGTCGGTACTGGCGGCGAGCATGGCAGGGAAGGGCAGCGGCGCTTGGCTCAAGGGATGTCGCCAGGGGAGCAAGGCGGCGGGCAGTTCATTGCTCTCCATATCGGGCGGCGCGACCAGCAGTGCGCAGACGACGCGGTCGACATGGCGCGTGCTGGCCGACCAGGCGTCGATCAGGTGGCAGCCCAGGCTATGGCCGACGAGCGCGACCGGGCCGGGCTGGGCGAGGATGACGTCTTCCAGCCGGGTGATCCAGTCGCCGCGGCGCGGAAAATCCCAGTCGGCCTGTTCCACCACGGTGTCGCCGTAAAGTCTTTCCCAGCGGCGCTGCCAGTGCCCGTCGCTCGAGCCTTGCCAGCCGGGGAGCAGCAGAATGCGGGTCATGCGGCCACGGCCAGGCGGTCAACCATTTCCTGGGCAAACTCGGTGAAGGCTTTGGCGCCGCGGCTGCTTGGGTCGAACACCACGCCAGGCAGGCCGTAACTTGGCGCTTCGGCTAGGCGCACGTTGCGGGGAATGACGGTGTTGAACACTTTGTCGCCAAAATGGTTTTTGATTTGTTCGCTGACCTGCTGCTGCAAGGTGATGCGCGGGTCGAACATCACCCGTAGCAGGCCGATGATGCGCAGATCGCGGTTGAGGTTGGCGTGCACCTGTTTGATGGTGTTGACCAGATCGGACAGCCCTTCGAGGGCGAAGTACTCGCATTGCATCGGAACAATGACGCCGTGCGCGGCGCAAAGGCCGTTGAGTGTGAGCAGGCCCAGGGCGGGCGGGCTGTCAATCAGGATGAAGTCGTAGTCGGCATCGACGGTGGCAAGCGCGGTCTTGAGTCGGCGCTCTCGCTGCGGCAGGCTGACCAGCTCAACTTCGGCGCCGGCCAGTTCGCGATTGGCGCCGATGAGGTCATACCCGGCTTTGGCGCTGCGTTGCCGGGCCTGGGCAAGCTCGGCCTGCCCGATCAAAACTTCGTAAACCGAGGCCTCAAGGGCGTGTTTGTCCACACCGGAACCCATGGTGGCATTACCCTGCGGGTCCATATCGACCAGCAAAACGCGCTGGCCGATGTTCGCCAGGGCGGCCGCCAGATTGACACTGGTGGTGGTCTTGCCGACGCCACCTTTTTGGTTTGCGATGCAAAAAATCTGCGCCAAGCCGATTCTCCA
The DNA here is from genome assembly GCF_001725585.1 of Thiomonas sp. SCN 64-16. Lineage (NCBI taxonomy): Bacteria > Pseudomonadati > Pseudomonadota > Betaproteobacteria > Burkholderiales > Thiomonas > Thiomonas sp. SCN 64-16. Next base: position 3,532 of record NZ_MEGQ01000014.1, read on the forward strand.
GAAAACCGATGTTTCACGTGAAACGGTGCTGAGTGAGGAGTCCTACAGACTTCTGGCTCAACCGAGGCTGTATTGTGCCGGAGCCGATGGCTCGGCCACGAAATCAGCGGTCAGCAGACGTCAGCCGCAGCCACACCAGGCAACGCTGTGCATCGAGCCCAGGCACCTGAAGGGGTTCTATCTGCGTGGCCACATCCGCGGGCAACGCCATGATTTCATCTCGAGGCGTTTGGCCCTTCATGGCGCACCACTGGCCGCCGTCGGCAAGCAGATGCCGGGTGCTCTGAATCAGCAAAGGCAGATCGCTGAAGGCGCGGCTGGTCATGCAATCAAAACCGCGTGCATCGGCCAGAGCTTCGACGCGCGCATGGTGGACGCTGACCTGCCTGAGTTGCAGGCTGCCGCTGGTCTGCTGTAGAAAGGCGCATTTCTTTTGCACCGCATCGATCAGATGAACTTCCGTGTCGGGCAGGCCGATGGCAAACACGATGCCGGGCAGGCCACCGCCCGAGCCGACGTCCAACAGGCGCCGGGGGGCTAGGCGTTGCAGAGCGGGTAGTGCGGCTAGGCAATCGGCCAGATGCAGCCGGGCCATGCCCTCGAGATCGCGTACCGCGGTGAGGTTGAACACCCGGTTCCAGCGTTGCAGCAAGGCGGTGTAGTCGAGCAATTGCTGGCGCTGGCGCGCGGTAAAGTCGAGTTGGAGCGCGGACAGGGTTTGGTGCAAAAAGTCTTCGAGGGAAAAGCCGCCAGCGGTGCGGGGGGTAATCGCACTCACGCGAGGGCATCCTTTTCTAGCTTGAGCGCTTTTTTGAGGACGCCTTTGCGCAAATGAATCAACAATAAGGAAACGGCCGCGGGGGTCATGCCCGACAGGCGCGAGGCCAGGCCAAGCGTCTCGGGGCGGGCTTGATTGAGCTTTTGCTGCACTTCGATGGACAGTCCCGACACTTCTCGGTAGTCGAGATCGGCCGGCAGGCGCAACGATTCCTGCTGCGCAGCGCGCTCGACTTCATCTTGCTGGCGTTCGATGTAACCGGCGTATTTGAGGTGGATCTCAACCTGCTCGCGCTCGGTCTCTCCCAGCGGGAATTCCGGGGCGAAAGCGGGGTGCGGGAACGCGGTCAGGGTGTCGTAACGCAGTTCGGGGCGACGCAGCAAGTCGGCAAGGTTGTATTCGCGTTCGATGGATTTGCCCAGCAGCGCTTCAGCCTGTTCGGGCGGAAGGCTTTGCGGCGTGACCCAGGTGGTGCGCAGCCGTTGAATCTCGCGCTCGATGGCGTCACGTTTGCGGCAGAACGCATCCCAGCGGGCGTCGTTCACCACGCCGAGTTCGCGGCCGATCTCGGTCAGACGTAGATCGGCGTTGTCTTCGCGCAGACTGAGCCGGTACTCGGCGCGGCTGGTGAACATGCGGTAGGGCTCGCTCACCCCTTTGGTCACCAGGTCATCAACCAGCACGCCGAGATAGGCCTGATCGCGCCGCGGACACCAAGGATCACGGCCCTGTACCTGCAACGCGGCGTTGATGCCCGCCAGTAACCCTTGCGCAGCGGCCTCCTCGTAGCCGGTGGTGCCGTTGATCTGCCCCGCGAAGAACAGCCCATCGATGGCCTTGGTTTCCAGCGAGGTTTTCAGCGCCATCGGGTTGAAATAGTCGTACTCGATGGCATAGCCGGGACGCAGCAGATGGGCATTTTCCAGCCCCGGAATCGAGTGCACCATGGCAATCTGCACATCGAAGGGCAGGCTGGTGGAGATGCCATTGGGGTAAAACTCGTTGGTCTGCAGCCCCTCGGGTTCGAGAAAAATCTGGTGCGAGGACTTGTCGGCGAAGCGGTGAATCTTGTCTTCGATGCTCGGGCAATAGCGCGGGCCCACGCCTTCGATCACTCCGGTGAACATCGGGCTGCGATCGAGCCCGGCGCGAATGATGTCGTGCGTCTGCTCGGTGGTATGGGTGATCCAGCAAGCGACCTGTGCAGGGTGTTGATCGGCAGAGCCGAGAAAACTGAAAACCGGCATCGGGTTGAGGTCGCCCGGCTGCTCGATGAGCTTGGAAAAATCGATGGTGCGGCCGTCGATGCGCGCCGGCGTGCCGGTCTTGAGCCGCCCCTGCGGCAGTGCGAGCGCCTTCAGCCGGGCGGACAAACGCAGCGAGGGCGGATCGCCCGCGCGCCCGGCGGCGTATTGGTCGAGTCCGATGTGAATTTTCCCGTCGAGAAACGTCCCAGCGGTCAGCACCACAGTGCGGGTGCGAAAGCGGATGCCCATCTGCGTGACCACGGCCGTAACCCGCTCGCTTTGGCCGGTCGATTCCACCAGCAAATCATCGGCCGCCTGCTGGAACAGCCACAGATTGGGCTGGTCTTCCAGCCGTCCGCGTATGGCACGCTTGTAGAGCTGACGGTCGGCCTGCGCCCGGGTAGCGCGCACCGCAGGGCCTTTGCTGGCGTTGAGAATGCGGAACTGGATGCCTGCTTCGTCAGTCGCCTCGGCCATCGCGCCACCCAGCGCGTCCACCTCTTTGACGAGGTGTCCTTTGCCGATGCCGCCTATCGACGGATTGCACGACATCTGGCCCAAGGTTTCGATATTGTGCGTCAGCAACAAGGTGGCGCAGCCCATGCGCGCAGCGGCCAGAGCCGCCTCGGTGCCGGCATGCCCACCCCCGATGACAACGACATCAAAGTTACGCGGATAATCCACTGTGTGTCTCCTCAACCCGATTATTTTATGCGGGTTTACCCGGTGCGGCAGCTTGGTCGGGCTTTGTTTCACGTGAAACATATCCACGAACCGCATTATTTTGATTTTTCGACTCAATTCCATGCAAACCCTGCGCGAACTGCAAGAGCTTTATCCCTCGATGACCTCTGTGCCCACCGCTGAGCTGGAGGCGGAATGGGCTGGCGGGGCGACCGTGATGCAGGTGCCGCGCGGAACGCAGCTTTTCGCGCCCGGCGCGAACTGCGGCGGGTTCCCGCTGGTGTTGTCTGGCGAGGCGCGCGTGTTTCGCATGGCGCCCTCCGGGCGGCAGTTGGAGATGTATCGCCTGACTCCGGGTGAAATCTGCCTGGTGTCGTCGGCCAGCCTGTTTTCGGGTGAGGTGCTCACGGCCTTTGCGGAAATGCAGACCGAGGGGGCGCTGTGGATGATCCGTCCTGAATTGTTCGAGCATTGGCTGCAATGCGCTCCGGCCTTTCGCCGGTTCGTTCTCGGCCAGTTTGCCGCGCGCATGGCCGACATAACTGCCTTGATCGATGCGCTGGCCTTTCATCGCCTGGATCAACGTCTGGCGCAAGCCCTGCTGGGCCAAGGGCCGCGTCTGCAGAGCACCCATCAGCAACTGGCTGACCGGCTGGGCACGGCGCGGGAGATCGTCACCCGCCTGCTCAAGCGCTTCGAAGCCGCCGGGTGGGTGGGGCTGTCGCGCGAGAAGATCGACATTCTGCAGCCCGCCGTGCTGCGCCAAGTGGCCGCCGGGGAGCTGTCGGGGTAAAACGCGTGTGACCGAGGTCACTGTGCGTCCGCACGAATCGGTGTCAAATTGCGATATTCATTTTTCAAGGAGTGGACCATGAAATTCAACGTTGGCGGTATCGATCGCATTCTGCGCATTATTGTGGGCATCGTTCTGATCGCCTTGAGCCTGATGGGCACCATCGGCGTCTGGGGTTGGATCGGCATTGTGCCGCTGGTCACGGGCCTGTTCAAATTCTGCCCGCTGTATTCCATCATCGGCATGAACACCTGCCCGATGAAAAAATAAGGCAGGCGGCCATGTGCCGTGCTTCAACGCCGTGTTTCAGATGAAGCGCCCCCTGGCAACATGCGGCGCTTTTTTTATGTTTGTTCAGAAAAACGCGTCGTGCGCGGTCTTGAGAATGAGCGCCGCGACGACCAGCAGAAAGACGCCGCGCACGAAGTGCGTGCCCCGGCGTAAGGCGAGCCGGGTGCCCAGCAGGCTACCCGCAATATTGCACACCGCGATGAGCGCGGCATACTGCCACATGACATGGCCTTTACTGGCGAACACCAGCAGGGCCGCCAGATTGCAGGCCACGTTGACCACTTTGGCGCTGGCCGAGGCATGGAGAAAATCAAAGCCGAAGCCACGGACAAACAGGAAAATCAAGAAATTGCCCGTGCCCGGCCCGAAAAATCCATCGTAAAAACCGATCAGCAGGCCGCCGCACACTGCCAGAGCCCGCTCGGCGCCGCCGCTCAGGTGCGGGGCATGGTGATGTCCCAAATCCTTGCGCTTGAGGGTGTAGAGCAATACGGCCAGCAGAATGAAAGGTAGGGCCTGCCGAAAATCAGTCGACTTGACTTGTGTGATGAGCCAGGCGCCGCCAAGCGCGCCGACAAACGCTGCAAGGGTGGCGGGCGCCACAGTGGACCAAGGGGGCTGAACCCGGCGCACATACGACCACATTGACGCCGAGGTGCCCCAGATGGCGCCGCCTTTGTTGGTGCCAAACAGCGTGGCAGGAGCCGCGTTGGGAAACGCGGCAAACAGGGCGGGTACGAGTACCAGACCACCGCCGCCGACAATGGCATCGACAAACCCGGCAAAGAGCGCGGCAATGCCGAGCAGGATCAGTTCCATATTGGGAGCGGGCGAGGGGAGCGGGGCGTAAAAAAGCACCGGAACGAGTGTTCACGGTGCTTCGGGGTACTGCTTGCGCAGCCATCTTGTGCAGCGCTGTTGTCGTGAAACCACCTGGGTTGCAGGTCGTTTGTCTCCTCGATCCCTCTTGTTGGGGCGCGTTGGGTGAGCCCAATCGCAATACAAAACATTGTTCGAATTTTGGCTGCCGCGCGCACTAGGGGCGAACCCTGAGAGTTGGGGTTTGCAGGTTAGCGTCCCAGGCCCGGAAACAGCTTGATCAGGCCGTCGCTCATCATTTCCACCGCGAGCGCCGAGAGGATCAGGCCCATCAAGCGGGTCATCACATTGATGCCGGTCTTGCCCAGAAACCGCGCAATCGGTTCGGCCGCCATGAAGCACAGCGCCGCGGCCCCGGCAATGATCACGCCGTAGCCGATCAGCACCGCGTGCTGCCACCAGTGGTGCGTGTTGCTGGCATAAATGATCACCGTACTGATGGTGGCCGGGCCTGTGAGCAGGGGGATGGTGAGCGGCACCACGGCCACGCTGGCCCGGTCGGCGGCTTCTTCTACCTCGTCACTGGTCGATTTGGTGGCGCCGGTTTTGGCGTTGAGCATGCTGATGGCGCTGATGAGCAGCAGCATGCCGCCGCCGACCTGGAACGACGCAATGGAAATGCCGAAAAAATGCAGCAGATCAGCGCCGATCAGCGTGCTGACGGCGATGACCAGAAACGCCGAGATCGAAGCGACGAGGATGGTCCGCTTCTTCTGCTCCCGCGAGAAACTCTCGGTGAACAGAATGAAAAAGGGAATGATGCCCAGCGGATTGACGATCGCCAGCAGGGCGATCAAGGGCTTGACCAGATTCATGGATTTGGAGTTGTGAGTGCGCGGGCTCCATTATCGGCGCCCTCGCCCTCATCTCACCGCCGGGCGTGACGGGCCAGCGTTTAGATCACCCGCGAATAGCGGGGCTGCAACAGTTGCTCGCGCGGCTGATGCAAATAGCCATCGAACTGCATGGCGACGATGCGCACCAGCAGGCGGCCTTGCGGCGTGACCTGGACGCGCAGACCTTGCGGGCCTTCGCGCACGACCAACCCGGCATCTTCCAGCGGCTTGAGGCGCTGCAGGTCGAGGGTAAAGGTGGCGGCGGCGTCCACTTTGAATTCGTCGGCCAGTGCGGCCAGATCGAGCTGGAAATCGCACATCAGCCGCTGAATGGCGGTGCGACGCAGGTGGTCTTCGGGAGTGAGATGCACCCCGCGCGCCGTGGGCAGCTTGCCGAAAGCCAGCATCTCGGTGTACTCGTCGATGGTCTTGGCGTTCTGCGCATAGCAATTGCCGACGTTGGAAATGCTGGATACGCCAAAGGCCAGCAGATCGAGTTCGGCCTGCGTGGAGTAGCCCTGGAAATTGCGGTGCAGCTTGCCCTCACGCTGCGCGCGGGCGAGCTCGTCGCCCGGCTTAGCGAAGTGATCCATGCCGATATAGACATAACCCGCTTCTTCCAGCCGTCGGATGGCCAGACCCAGCAGGCCGAGCTTGACCTCGGCCGTAGGCAGGTCTTCGGCGTTGATGCGGCGCTGCGGCTTGAAAATATGGGGCAGATGCGCGTAGCTGTAGAGCGAGAGCCGGTCGGGCGAGATCTCGATCACCTGATCGAGGGTGCGGGCGAACGAATCGAGGTTCTGGAAGGGCAGGCCGTAGATCAGGTCGAGGCTGATGGAGCCAAAACCATTGGCACGGGCAGCGTCGATCACCAGCCGGGTTTCTTCCACGCTCTGGATGCGATTGACCGCCTGCTGTACCTCCGGCGCGAAATCCTGCACGCCCACGCTCATGCGGTTGAAGCCGAGCCGGGCGAGATGCGCCACGCGCGTCTCATTCACCTTGCGCGGGTCGATCTCGATGGAGAATTCACCGCCGGGCTGCAGGTCGAAATGTTCGCGCGTCATGGTCATCAGCCGCGCGGCTTCCTCGTCATTCAGGAAGGTGGGCGTGCCGCCGCCCCAGGGCAGCTGGGTGACGGGCAGACGGGCCTGCAAGAGGCTGGCAATCAGCCCCAGTTCCTGTTCCACGCTGTCGAGATAGGGCGCGGAGCGGCCGTGATTCTTGGTGGGAATCTTGTTGCAGCCGCAGTAGTAGCACAGGGTCTCGCAGAACGGCACATGGAAATAGAGCGACACCGGCTCGCCGGGACGCTGGGCGCGGCGTCGCAATTCCTCGGCGTAGTCGCGCGCGCCGAAACCGGAGTGCATCCGGTCGGCGGTGGGGTAGGAGGTGTAACGCGGGCCGGAGATGTCGAAACGCTGGAGCAGCTCGGGCTGGAAGTCGAGAGATTGATTCATCATAATGATTGAATGTTTGCGCAAAGCCAGCAGGAAGGTTTTGATCTGACGCAACGGTTGGCGAGGCAGCGGTGCGTTTGCTGCGGCGCAAAACCAACAGTCTGAGGCGCAAGACGGCGCCCTGCAGAGCAATGGACTATCCTGCGGGGGTTTTTGGCTTAGCGACATGGCCCGCGACTTTTCATGCAGACGCAAACACATCCGACGAACGCGCCGCGATCCGCGCAAAAAACTGGCTTGGTCACGCTGAGTATCAGCGCTTTGGGTGTGGTGTTCGGCGACATCGGCACCAGTCCGTTGTATGCCTTTCAAACCGCGTTCAGCCCCGGTCACGGTATGCCGTACAGCCCGGACAATATCTTCGGCGTCATCTCGCTGATCTTCTGGGCGCTGATGCTCATCGTGATGGTGAAGTACGTGTCGTTCGTGATGCGCCTGGACAACGACGGCGAGGGCGGCATCCTCGCCCTGCTGGCCCTGGTGATGCGTCGTTTTCCCAAAGATTCGCGCCGACGCGCCGTGGTCACGACGCTGGGCTTGGTGGGTGCGGCGATGTTTTACGGCGACAGCATCATTACCCCGGCGATCACCGTGCTCTCGGCGATGGAGGGTCTGGGCGTGGCCACCCCGGTTTTCAACGACTGGATCGTGCCCATCACCACTGGCATACTGGTGGGATTGTTCGTGGTGCAAAAGCACGGCACGGCGCTGGTCGGCCGCTACTTCGGCCCGGTGATGCTGGTGTGGTTCGCTGCCATCGGTCTGCTCGGTTTGGCGCAGGTGGTGCAAAACCCTTCGATCTTGCTGGCGCTCAATCCGTATTACGGCGCCCATATGTTCGTGCGCGAGCCCGGCGTGGCGCTCATTTTGCTCGGCGCGGTGTTTCTGGTGCTCACCGGCGCCGAGGCGCTGTACGCCGACATGGGACATTTCGGCCCCCTGCCGATCAAGATTGCCTGGGTGTGCGTGGTGATGCCCGGTCTAGTGCTCAATTACCTCGGCCAGGGCGCGCTGGTGCTGGCCCATCCCGAGGCGACGAAGAATCCGTTTTTCTATCTGGCGCCGTCCTGGGCGCTGTGGCCCCTGCTGGGGTTGGCTACAGCCGCCACCGTCATCGCGGCGCAGTCGGTGATCTCGGGCGCATTTTCCATGACCACGCAGGCGATCAAGCTGGGCTATCTGCCGCGCATGCGGGTGGTGTTCACCAACGAGGGCAATCAGGGCCAGATTTATGTGCCGTTCATCAACTGGCTGCTGCTCGTCTTTGTCATCCTGCTGGTGCTGAGTTTCAAAACGGCGGAAAACCTCGCGGCGGCCTACGGCATCGCGGTGAACATCACCATGATCGTCACCACCGCGTTCTGCTGGATGATCGCGCAGCACCGCTGGGGTTGGAGCGCCCTGCGGGCCAATGCGGTGTTCGGGCTGTTCGCGCTGATCGATCTGGCCTTTCTGTCGTCCAACGCGCTGAAGATCGATCACGGCGGCTGGTTCCCGCTGCTGTTCGGCGCCGTGGTCTACACCCTGTTGGCCACCTGGAAGCGCGGCCGCAGTCTGCTGCGTCGCCAGCTCGAGGAGCACGCGCTGAACCTGCAGGATTTCGTCGCCAGCCTGTCCACCTACCCGCCAACGCGGGTCGAGGGCACGGCCATCTACCTCACCCCCAGTGCGACCACCGTGCCGCACGCGCTGCTGCACAACCTCAAACACAACAAGGTGCTGCACGAGCGGGTGATTTTTCTTTCGGCGCAGACCATGGATGTGCCGCATGTGAGCGCCGAGCAGGGGCTCAAGCTCACACCAATGGACGAGGGCATCTACCTACTGCACGTCGAGCTGGGCTTCCAGGACGAGCCCGATATTCAGCGCCTGCTCAAGGAATGCGAACGGCTCTACGGCCTGGAATTCCAGTTGATGGAAACCTCCTTCTTCCTGGCGCGGCAGACCATCATTCCGTCCAAGCTGCCCGGCATGGCGTTGTGGCGCGAAGTGCTGTTCTCATGGATGAGCCGCAACGCGCAGGATGCGTCGGACTACTTCCGCATTCCGCCCAACCGCGTGGTGGAGCTGGGCACGCAGGTCGAGATCTGAGCCAGGCTGTCCCCGCGCGGCAAATCTAGGGACACTCAAACCAGCAGCGGGCCGACGACTTGCTGCAGCCGCTCTTGCGTCCATGCCGGGTGCGGATCGTTCCAGCCGTTATCGGCCAGACGGCCGTCGCGATCGATGACAAAGCTCACGGGAATCCGCCAAATGCGGCCGTAGCCGGGCATCCACGGGCTGGGCAGCAGCCCGACGGGGAAAGACAGCGTGGCAGCGACGGCGCGCACCTGCGCCAGCCGTTCGGGCCCGTCCAGGCAGAAGCCCAGCACCCGCAAGCCCTGCGCGGCGTGGTCTGCGGCATAGCGCGACAGCACGGGCAGCTCTGCTCGGCAGGGGTCGCACCAGGTCGCCCAGAAAGTGAGGATGACGACCTCGCCGCGCAGCGCTGCGGTGGAGATCGTCTGCCCGTCCAGGGTCTGCAGCACCGCGACCGGTGCGGGCTGGCCGACGTGCAGGCCAGCCGCCCGGGCCGTCTGCGAGCCCATGCCGAGCAGGCTCAGGCCAAGGTAGGCGCCGCGTTGCAGCAGGGCGCGCCGGGACCATGCGGTCATCGTCTGACGGCTCAGTGCTGCATGCCGTGCATGTGATCCATGTCCATGCCCTTCATGTCCCCCGGGCCCGAGGCGGTGGGTTTGCGCACCTCGAATTCGGCGGTGACCGTCTGACCGTCGGAGAACTTGAGCGTGACCGGCACCTTCTGCCCCGGTTCGATCCCCGGCTTGGGCTGCATCAGCATGATGTGATAGTCGCCCGGGGTGAAGGCCATGCTTTTGTGCGGGGCGATGGGAATGGCATCGACGTGCACCATATTCGACATGCCGTTCTTGTTGACCGTCTGGTGCAGCATGACCATGCCGTATTTCGGGCTGGAGGCGCCGACGAGCTTGATCTCCTTGTCGGTATCATTGGTGACCTTGGCATAGCCGCCCGCAGGCAGGTTGGCCGGAAGCCAGCGGATCCAGGCGTCGGTGACCTGGATGCCCGCGGCGAAGGCCGAGCCGAGCAGCCCCAGGCTGAGCGCGCCTGCAGCCAGGCCGCGCCGGGCGGTGCGAGAGAAAAAAGCGTTTGAACGCATGGTGAACTCCGTTTGCGAGTGAAAGAAAGCAAAGAATTAAAACGCGGTACTGATTCCCAGGCTGGCCGTCCAGTGCGGGAAGAGCTGATAGCCGTCGAGGCGGCTGTACACCGGCAGTTGCACAAAGCCGTAGGCTTGCCAGCCCTTGACCAGTGTCGCCGATAGGCCGGGGCTGAGGTAGGCCACGGTGCCCGCAGTATCCGCGGTGTCGGCCAGCGCGCCCTGGTCGTGGCTTTTGTGCGTGATGTTCACCTGCACTTGCGGCACGAAATCGGGGCGCGCCTCATCGCGCAGGCCAAAGCTCAGGCTGGCGAGGTTGCCCGGGCGGTAGTCCTCGCCCGGGGTGTCGAGCTTGTGCGCCACCGCCGCCTGAAATTGACCGCTGACGAAGGCGTCGAAGTCTTGGCTGATGGCCTGGTAGGCGTAGGCGCCGACGATCAGATCGGTGCTGCCCGTGCCGGGCTGCAGACTGGTGTCCACCAGTTGCCCGGCACTCGGCCCTCTGGAAAAAGCAACCGGGTTGCGGCCCACCGTGCCCGTGCCGTCGGCGTTCGGCCCGCCGTAGCGGCCGGTCGGCAACTTCAGTCCGAGCTGCAGCCCGACGTTGTGCGTGGGCAGCAGGCCCTGGTAGCTGCCGATGAGCTTGACGTCGCCCAGGCCGCGCAGCGTGGCGCCGCTGAGGTTGCCTGCCGTGATCTGATCCGGCGTGGCCGCGCCATAGGTGCTGTGGCTGCGGTCGATGTAGGGAATCTGCAGGTTGACCGACCAGTTGGCATTCGGGCTGTACGTCAGCCCCAGGGTGGTGTAACGGTTGATGGTGTCGTGCTCGACTTCTTGCCCCGCGGCGGGGTTGAGCGCGGCCACGCTCGCCGCCGACACGCTGTGCGTGCCGGTGCGGAGCTGGCTCTGGTTGATGTAGTCGGTCTGCAGATTGACCCGCCAACCCGAGGCGGCGGAATAACCCATGGCGGCATCGGTACTCAGACTGCAGCCGCAGGTGGCGCAGGCGTGCGCAGACAAGGGAAAAGCCAGCGCCATGGCGCTGCAGGCCAGGCTGGCAGCGCGCAGGGCGCGCGACTGGGGGGCGGGCAAGTGTCTTGCCCGTGGGGAATGTACGCAAAGCATCAAAGACTCCTGTAGGCCCGCAGGGGCGGGCGTGCATGCCGAGCGCCGCGTGTGGCGAAACGCGCAGCGCGACTTGGAAAGCGGGTCAGGAGAACCGGGGTGGAGCGCGGGGCTGTTGCGGGGAGTGGGGCGGCGCTGCCGCATACGGCGCGGCCCGGTAGGCAGGGCATTGTGCGACCCCCCCTGCTTTGCTGGGCAGGACCGATTTGTCGGGCGCGGGCAACGCAGCCTGGGCGGACGCCGTGACCGCCGCTGCCGGGTTGAGCAGGACCAGCAGGCTATGCGCGTGCGGCTGCGACGGGCTGTGGCGCGCGGGCTGTGCGCTGCGCGCCGACGCATCGTGGTCGGCGGCGGCGCTCGCGCAATACGGCAGCGAGATCCAAACCGCAGCCGGCTGCCGCGCCAACGCCAGCGGCTGCAGCATGAGCGCCGCGAGCACCACCCAGATCAGATGGGAGGCGTGGCGCAGAGTGGAAAACAGACGCGGCAGAAAGCGCATGGCGGTGGAGTGTCTGCTTTGCATCTTACGCAAACAAGCGCCGTCGCTGGCGATTTTGCGTTTGCGCAATACATTGCGGCTGAAATCTGATTCGGCGCAGCAGCACCCGCGGCAGCGCCGTCAGGCAGGCAGGCTTCGCACCGCGCAGATCAGGCCACAGGCACCCACCCTGCAAGCCTTTACCATGCAAGGATGCAGACCGCCCACCCACCCGCCCCCAAGCCCTACACCCGCGCCGCCCAACTGCCTGCTCTGCTCAAGCAACGCATCGTCATCCTCGATGGCGCGATGGGCACCATGATCCAGCGCTTCAAACTCAGCGAAGCGCAGTATCGTGGCGAGCGCTTCAAAGACTGGCCGCGCGATGTGAAGGGCAATAACGAGCTTCTCAGCCTGACGCAGCCGCAGATCATCCGCGACATTCACGAGGGCTATCTGGCCGCGGGCGCCGATCTGGTCGAGACCAATACGTTTGGTGCGACCACGGTGGCGCAGGACGATTACGGCATGGCCGAACTGGTGGACGAGATGAACGAAGCCTCGGCCCGGCTCGCGCGCGCGGCCTGCGACAAGTTCAGCACCCCGGACAAGCCGCGTTTCGTCGCGGGCGCTCTGGGCCCCACGCCCAAGACCGCGAGCATCAGCCCGGACGTCAACGATCCCGGCGCGCGCAATGTCGATTTCGAGACCCTGCGCGCCGCCTATGCCCAGCAGACCCGCGCGCTGATGCGCGGCGGCGCCGACGTCATTTTGGTGGAAACCATTTTCGACACCCTCAACGCCAAGGCGGCGCTGTTCGCCGTCGATGAAGTCTTCGAGCAAACCGGCGAGCGCCTGCCCATCATCATCAGCGGCACCGTGACCGACGCCTCCGGGCGCGTGCTGTCCGGCCAGACCGTGACCGCATTCTGGGCCAGCGTGCGCCACGCCCAGCCGCTGGCCATAGGGCTGAATTGCGCGCTGGGCGCAGCCCTCATGCGGCCCTATCTGCAGGAACTCGCCAAGGCCGCGCCCGACACCTTCATCTCCTGCTACCCCAATGCCGGCCTGCCCAACCCGATGAGCGACACCGGCTTCGATGAAACGCCCGAAGTGACCTCGCGGCTGCTGCACGAGTTTGCCGCCGAGGGCCTGGTGAACATCGTCGGTGGCTGCTGCGGCACCACGCCCGAGCACATCGCCGCCATTCAATCGGCGGTGAAAGACGAAGCCCCGCGCGCGCGCCGCCGTGCCGGGTTCTATGCCGACGCGGACTGATTCACCTAGGCCTTGACGGGCATTGCGCCGCGCGCAGCGTCTTGCCGGGCGTGCGGGCAAAATCGCAACTCCGTTCGAGCCCTAGAGGAGACATGAGATGCAGTTGCCCGATATCCGCGTTGGAGACCGCTGGGTGTTCGTCACCCGCACGCAGGAAGAAATCGAGCGTGGTGACGCCGGTCTAGTGCTGGCCAATCACGTCACGCAGATCGGGCCGAATGGCGAGGTGCATGTCGAAGTGCAGCGCACCAATAAGGCCGACGCGCCGGTGCTGAAAAACATCTATTCCAAGCAGTTCGACCTGCTCTCACGCGAAATCGTGCCGGGCGAGGCGATTCAGTACAGCCCGGCGTTTCCGCAGTTCGACTTTCCGCTGAGCGTGGGCAAGAACTGGAAAGACACCATCACCCAGAGCCAGCCCGATTGGGAACTGCACACCCGGCTGGGCGTGAGTGTGAGCGTGGAGGCCGAACAGACCATCACCGTGCCCGCAGGCACTTTTCACGCCATTCGCCTGCAAGGGCACTACACCGCCGCGCAGGCCACGGTGATGACGCACTACTGGTACGCGCCGGCAGCAGGGCGCGCGGTCAAGGGCATCGAGGACACGCTGTCGATCAATGGCGTGCGCACGAGGTTGATCTACGAGCTGCAGTCGCTCAATCGGCTGCGCGCATAAGGCGGGGCAAGGTCAGCGCGGGTCTGCCGGGCTGACGCGCACCCCGACCTTAAGGGTGTGATCGCCGCCGCCGCGGATGACGCCACGCAGGGGAGAGACGTCGGCGAAGTCGCGGCCCAGGGCGATGCGGACATAGTCGGCGGCGGGCTGGCGGTTGTTGGTGGGGTCGAACTCCACCCAGCCGTTGACCGGGCACCACACGGCCACCCAGGCGTGCGAGGCATCGGCGCCGACGAGTTGTTCTTCACCGGGCTTGGGATGCGAGCGCAGGTAGCCGCTGATGTAGCGCGCGGCCAGCCCGAGGCTGCGCAAGGCGGAAATCATGACGTGCGCATAGTCTTGGCAGACGCCGGCGCGCAGTTCGAGCGCCTGCGGGGCGCGGGTCTGCACTTCGGTGCTCTCGGGGTTGTAGGTGAAGTCGGCGTGGATGCGCTGCATCAGGTCGAGGGCGCCGCCGAGCAACGGTTGCTCGGGCGCAAAGCTGGGGGCGGCGTAAGCGGCGGCGGCGGCAAACAGGGGGGCGAAATGGGTGCCGAAAGTGAACTCGGCCTCGGCGACATAGGGCTTGCCGACGCGGTAGAGCAGTTGTTCGCGCACCTGTTCCCACGGCGGGCTGGCGTCCCAGTCGGGCGCCTCGGGCGCACGCACTTGCACCAGGCTGACGGCACGCACGGTCAGCGTGTCATGCGGGCTGTAGTAGGCGAAGAACTCACGCTGGTTGCCGAACACATCGACATCGCTGTGCCGATGTTCGGGCTCGGGGTGAATGTCGCAGACGTAGTCGATGCGCTCTTGCGCGGCATGATCGAGCGGGCAGAGATGCGCCAGATGGTGGGCGAGTTCGACCGGGGTGGCGTAGGCGTAGGCGGTTTCGTGCACCACGCGGTAGAGCACGGCGTCAGCCTGCGCGGTAGAAGCGACTTGAGTCATGCGTGCGGCTTTCAATACCCGCCCAGCGTGCGGTCAGGCAGGCTGGCGTGGGCGAAATAGCGGCGGCTGATCTCGTCCGACAGGCGACAGGCGAGATCCATGCTCTGCGTCAGGGCGAGGTCCAGCCCCATGTAATGCAATTCTTGCGTGTGGGTGCAGAGTTCGGGCAGATGCCAGTCATCGGGGTCGGGCGCGAGGGCGATCAGGGCCTCCTTGTCGGCGGCCTCGCCCGGCAGTCTGGCCATGCGGGCGCGCAGGGTCTGCGCTACCCAGCCCAGGGCGCGGGGGTTTTCGCGGTCGAGCATGAGCAGGTCGAGCAGGGGCGGAACTTCCAGCCGCTTCTGGTACAGCGCGCGGTAGGTGATGGTGCTGTCGAACAGCGCCAGCAGCAGGTTGAAGCCGCTGTCGCTGTGCACCGCGCCGCTGCGGAAGGCTACGGCCAGCGCTTGCCCCAGCAGCAAGAGGCGTTCGATGTGGCGGCCGATGCTCAGCAGGCGCCAGCCGTCGTCGCGGGTCATGCGGTCGGTTTGCGCGCCGGTGATGGCGCTGAGCACTTCGGTGAGCCGCTCCAGCCCGCGCAAGGCCTGGGCCGACTGCAATTCTTCCCGCCGCGAGGCCGTGGGCAAAAGCTCCAGTGCGGTGGCCGAGGCGATCCATTGCCGGTGGTCGCCGCCCAAGCGTTCGCGAACTTGAGTGGCCGCGTGGCCCAGCGCCTGCAGGTTCTGCACGATGCCGCCGGCGTGCTGCCCCGGCACGAGACCGCGCACCACGCAGTGCTCAAAGCCCTGCGGGTTGTCGCGAAGATCGGGCGCTTCCTTCCTGACCAGGCCGTTGCTGCGACACCATTGGTCGAGCATGTTGCAGACGGCCGGGCCCAGATCGTCGTCGCCCGACAGTGCGCGCAGGGTGATGCGCGCCAGCCGGGCGCTGAATTCGGCGCGCTCGCAGTAGCGTCCGAGCCAGTAGAGGTTTTCGGCCGCCCGGCTGGTGACCACGCGGTGATGGTCGATCAGATCTTGCGGGCGCATCGGCTCGGGCAGCAGGGTGGAGCTGTCCACCGCGTCGCCGGTGATGATCCAGGCGTCCTGGCTGCTGCCGCCGCGCTGCATCGACACGGTGTTACCCCCGCGCGGCGCGGTGCGCACCAGCCCGCCGGGCAGCACCCGCCAGCCGCCGCGGCCGTCTGACAGGGCATACACCCGCAGCATGGCGGCGCGGGCGGCCAGCTGCTCATTGCTCCACACCGGCACATGCGGCAGGGGTTGATATTGCTGCAGAGTGACCAGTGCCGGGTTGGACTGCACCCGTTCGCGCCAGGCGGGCAGTTGGCCGTAATCGAGGCTGGCCATCACCGTGGGCTCGAAGCCGCAATCCGGGTGCACCGGTTTGATCACCCAGGCGCGCAGATCGTCCATCGGCGCGTCGCACACGCCGGGCTCGCCGCACCACCAGGTGGGCAGCGAGGGCAGCTGGAGCGGCTCGCCCAACAGGGTTTCGCACAGCTTGGGCAGAAAACCCTCCACCGCGGGCGATTCGAGAAAACCGGCACCGAGCGCGTTGGCCACGAGCACGTTGCCCGCACGCACCGCCTGCAGCAGCCCGGCCACGCCCAGCATGGAATCGGGACGCAGTTCGAGCGGGTCGCAGAAGCTGTCGTCGAGACGGCGCAGCACCACATGCACCGGCTCCAGGCCGCGCAGGGTTTTGAGGTAGAGCCGGTCTTCGCGTACCGTGAGGTCGCTGCCTTCGGCCAGGGTGATGCCCAGGTAACGCGCCAGATAGACCTGCTCGAAATAGGTTTCGCTATACGGGCCGGGGGTGAGCAACACTACGCGACTGCCCACGCCGCCGGGCGAGAGCCGCAGCAGCGTATCCATCAGCAGCCGGTAGCTGGCGGCCAGGCGCTGCACTTTCAGGTGGCTGAACGCGTCCGGGAACAGGCGGGAGATGAGGAGGCGGTTTTCCAGCAAATAGCCCAGGCCCGACGGCGTCTGCACCCGCTGGTTGACCACGCGCCACACGCCGTCGGGCCCACGCGCCAGATCGAAGGCGGCGATGTGCAGCCAGATATTGCCCGGCGGTGCATGGCCGTGCAGGGCGCGCAAATAGCCGGGATGCCCCTGCACCAGCGCCGGTGGCAGCAGCCCTTCCTTGAGGGTGCGCTGCGGGCCGGTGTAGAGGTCGGCAAGGATGGTGTTGAGCAGTGCGGCGCGTTGTGCGATACCTGTGGAAATCTGCTTCCACGAGGCTGAGTCGACCAGCAGCGGGAACAGATCGACCGACCAGGCGCGCACGGCTTGCGCGGCGTCGGCGTGGACGTTGTAGGTCACGCCGTCGTCGTGAATCTGCTGCAGCAACTGCTGCTGCCGGGCGCTCAGGCTGTCGAAGCCGCCGGAGCCGAGCAGGCGAAAAAATTGGTCCCAGAGCGGGGCCAGCGGTGCACCCGTCCCGCCATCGGAGACGCGGCCGCGCAATTCGTCCCAGTGGCCGGGGATGACGGGGGAAGCCAGGTCGCGGGCGAGCGCGGCGCAATCTTCACCCGGACCGAACGCGCCTTGAGATTGAGATTGGAACAGGCTGACCATACGGCATTGTGGCATGCAGGGGACGCCCAGACAGCGGCAGGCCTCCCCCGATTGCGGTCAAACTTCATGCGTCCATTGACTGCGAGCATAGGGCAGCTTCGGCAAGATACCGGCCAGACAGGTCGGGTGGTGTGAAACTTCAGCGAGAAACCTCGGCAGGCTTCACATTTGCGCTCCAGTAATGCGGTTTCGCATCGCGCCAGGCGATGAAGGTGTCGGGCGCGGTGTCGCGCCACAGCAGCGCGCCCTGCAGGTCGGTGCGCCAGACGGCGATGCCGCGCTCGGCGTAGCGCGCCAGCACGGCGGGGTGGGGGTGGCCGTGCGAATTGCGATAGCCCGCCTGCACCACGGCGGCGCGCGGCATCACCGTGTCGAGCAGGGCCTCGCTCGACGACGTCTTGCTGCCGTGATGCGGCGCCAGCAGCACGTCGGCATAGGGCAGTAGATCGGCGCGCTGCAGGGCGCGCTCCTGCGGCTGATCGACGTCGCCGGTGAGCAGCACCGAGGCGCCGCGCGCGGCCACATGCAACACGCAGGAGCGGGCGTTGTCGCTACTGGGGGCGTCGCCGGGCGGGGGGCTGACGATGCGGAAGTCCACGCCGTCCCAGCGCCAGTGCTGACCGGCGGTGCAGGGCTGGCGCTGCTGCAGGCCGTAGCGGGCGGCGGCGTCCGGCGGGGCCGAGGTGAGCAGATCGGCTTCGGGGTGGGCTCGGGCGAGGGTGGCTGCGCCGCCCGCGTGATCGCTGTCGTCGTGACTCACCACCACGCGGTCGAGATGGCGCACGCCCAGGCTGTGCAGCAGCGGCAGCAGCACGCGGCCACCGGCGTCCACGCCCGGCGCCTGTCGCGGCCCGGTGTCGTACAGCAGGGTGTGCCGCGCGGTGCGCACCACTACCGCCATGCCCTGTCCGACATCGGCAAACCACACCTCCATCGCCCCGGTCTCGGGCGCTGTGCCGGGGTTGCTCGCCAGTGGCAGGAGCAGCAACAGACCGGGCGCGCGCAGCCGCCAGTTCCACGGCAGCGCCAGCGCCAGCACGCCGAGCGCGGCCAGCGCCAGCGTGAGACCGTCGGGCGCGGCGGCGTGCCACTGCGCCAGCGGCCAGTCGGCCATTTGGTGCAGCACCGCGTCCAGACCCTGCTGCACCCAGGCCCCGAGCCGCCACGCCCAGCCGTCCAGCGGCGCGGGCAGCAGCAGACCGCCGACCGCCAGCGGCGCAACCACCAGGGTGACCACGGGAATCGCCAGAGCATTGGCCAGCGGCGAGAGCACCGCGATCTGCTGAAAGAACAACAGCGTGAGCGGCAGCAGGGCGATGGTGGCCACCCACTGCGAGTGCGCGGCGCGGCGCAGCGCCTGAGCGCCGCGCTGCAGCCGACCGGCGGGCGCGGCTTCGCCGGGGCCGCAGGCCAGCGCGGCGGTTTCCGGGTGCCTGCGGTTGCCCGCGACGAACAGCATGCCCACCGCCACGAAAGACAGCCAGAACCCGGCCTGCCGCACCGCCCACGGATCCCACAGCAGCACGGCGGTCAGCGCCAGCGCCATCACGTCACGCCAGTCGGCGCGCAGCCCCCGCTGGCGCAGCAACAGCACCACCGCGAGCATCAGCAGGGTGCGCTGTGCCGGCACGCCCCAGCCCGCGATGAACGCGTAGGCGGTGGCGATCAGCAGCGCTCCCCAGGCGGCGACGGTGGGGGCGGGAACGGTCAGCGTCCAGGGATGACGCAGCCGGGCGCTCTGCCGCCACAAACCGCCCACGAGACCCAGGGCCAGCCAGGCCAGCAGGGTGATGTGCAGACCGGAAATACTCATCAGATGCGCGACGCCGGTGATGCGGTAAGTCGCCCAGTCTTGCGCGGAAATGGCGCTTTGATCACCCAGAGCCAGCGCGATGACGGTGTCGGCGGCGGGGACGGAGTGATCGCTCCTCCCCCACGCCGTGGGGGAGGTTGGGAGGGGGTGAGGCGCGTTCTGCCCTTGCAGCGCGGTCATCATGCGCTGGCGCAGGTGGTCGCGCAGTTGCGCGATCCAGTCGGCAGGCGCGCGGCGAAGGCCGAGAAGCTGCGGGGGCGCGCCCATGCGGCTCACGGTTCCGGTGGCGCCGATTCCCTCGCGGAACAGCGTCAGCTCGGTGTCGTTGCCGCCCGGATTGGCCAGGCCATGCGGGCGCTTGAGGCGCACCGAAAACTGCCATTCCTGGCCGGGATGCACTCGCGGCAGAGCCTCAGCAGGGCCGGAACCGCTGCGCCGCGCATACCAGCTCAGCGACACCTTGCTCGGCACTTCGGCTGGGGCGGTCGGGGTGATCGTGAGGACGAAGCGCGTGGCATCGGGGTAGAGCACCGGCAGCCCGGTCACCACGCCGCGCACCTGGATGACCTGGCTTTCGAGCGCCGGATCGAGACGGTCGGCCAGCAGCGCAGTGGCGCGCCAGCCCGTCAGCCCGAAAGCGAGCGCAAAGCCGCCGCTGGCAACCAGAAGTTCAAGGGCGATGCGTTGCCGCTTTTGCTTTTTGTTCGCCCAGCCGCCGTAGCGGCCCTGCCACAGCAGCAGCGCCGCAGTCAGTCCGATGCCTGCGGCCGCCATCACGCCGTAAATCGGCTGCGGCCAGAGCGCGGCCTGCGCGGTCTGCAGCGCACAGCCCAGCAGGACGGCAAGGGCAAAGGTCGGCAAGTCGGGTTCCTTCAGGCCGCAGGCAGGTGGTTGATGGCGGGCGTCCCGGCGCTCTCTCGCCAGGGCGTCTGGGCGCATCATAAAAAGCGGGCAGCGCGGCGCGGGAATTTCGTCGCTTTTACAAGTCTCTACAGTTGCGCGCCGTCACACGGGCAAGCAGCTCGTGTTTGTATGGTTCAATTTCTGCAACAGATTTCGGGAGTCTCTGCATGAATCGGCAAAAACACACTTTTGTTCTGCGCTTGAGCGCAGTCGGTGCTGCGACACTTGCAGCCCTCGGCGCGCTGACCCTGGCGGGATGCGCCACGCCGGTCAACCTCAACCAGCCCGTACCGGTGCAGCAACTCAATCCGCCCACGCCGCGCGTCACGGCGCCGCCGTCGACCTACGCCCCCGTCACTCCGCAAGCGCCCCAAAGCGAAGCCCAGCCGCTGGCCCCTGCCGCGCCCATCACCGTGCAGCCCCTGGGGCCTGCCGGTGTGGCCCCGGCCGCAAGCGCGCCCGCTGCGCCGCAGTTCGCGCCCACGCCTGAAGTTTCGGCGCCGCAGCCCAGTGCACCCGCCCTGCCGCCGGGCGCCGTGCGCTTCAACTGCCAGGACGGCAGCTCTTTCATCGCCACCTTCGGCGACGTGTCGGTCACGCTGCAAACCGCGCTGGGCAATCTCACCCTGGATCAGACCGTCTCCGCCGACGGCGCCCGCTATCGCAACAGCGCTTTCCAGGTGTGGTTCAAAGGCCGCCAGGCCACGGTGACCAACTTCCTGCAGAACACCAACACGGTGTGCCAGCAGCAGTGATTTGTTTCTTTGGTAGCGACTATTACATCTGGATATAGACGACAGCCCCATGCACCCCCTAAATTGGGGGGAAAGTGCCTTTTTGTGGGGCGAATGGCGTGAAGATTTCACACCCTCCCGGGCAGACTTGTTTCCGCGTTCGTGCGGGATAGGTCATGGCGCTTATTTAGCCACTGTTCTGCGTTTGCTTTTGTCGAGCGCGGCCAAGTTCCAGGAGTCGTTTTATGCAGCAATCCCGTCGTCGTTTCATTCAGAAGTCTCTCCTTTCCCTGCCCGCGCTGGGCTCACTGGCGGCTTGTGGCGGCGGAGGGGGCGCGGGTGCCAGCAGCGGCTCGACATCCCAGGTTGCGGGAAATCAGACGGCCCCCTTAACTGGCAGCCAAGGAACAGCGTCGAACTCGGTCACCCCTGCGGCCACCTCTACGCCGGTTACCGTGCCGCCGGGCACCGACCTGTCCAAAGGGCTCACCCAGTACGGCAAGTCACCCGTGCCTTACAGCGCTTTGGCGAAACCCGCGAAAGGGGCCACCGTCACCGATCCCGACTTCGGCGCCAAGATCATCCGCATCACCGATTGCGTGAATGATTTCAACAATCTGTGTGTCGCCCCGGCCTACCCCACGGCGATGGCCTGGAATTGCGATGAAACCCGCTTCATCCTTTACGTGCCCGGCTCGACGGCACAGGCCGGTGGGCAGCAGGGCTGGGCGATGTATGACGGCACGACCTACGCCTTCATCAAGTTCCTCGACATCAATCCGGGTGACGTGGAGCAGTTCTACTGGGATCACGCCGACCCGGCCACGCTGCGCTATATCGACAACCATTCGTCGGGCAGCACCAACCTGGCCGACCTCACGGCGATCAATGTCGAGACGGGAGTCAAGACCATCATCCACAGTTTTCTGCCCAACGGCTTGCCGCCGGGTTGCCCTTCTGGCACGCAAGGCGTGCGCTGCGGCTACCCGTTCGCTTTGGGCGTGAACGCGCAGGGGCAGCGCATCTGGGGTCTGGGCGCGTTTGGCTCCAACGTCCCCAATGTGTCCGGCGAGCTGGGCATGTGGGTGTTCGGCTTCAACGAGGCGACGGGGGCGTTCACGCTGTATGACCAGAGCATCGTGCCGCAACCGCAGGCGCGGGGATCGACGCCGTTCCCGTCGGTGTCAGGCAAGTTCTTCATCTGGAATGCTGCCGTGGGCTTGAACTCTCAGCCCACCACGCAAAGCGCCGTACTGGACGCCGCTACCGGCAAGTTGGTGCGCTGGGTGAACTTCGACACCAACGAGCACTGCGATACCGCGATGGATGCGAGCGGCAACGATCTGCTGGTCGGTTCGCAGTTCTCGCGCAACGACCCGGGCAACGGTAACGTGATCGTCTGCAACCTCAACACCGGAGCAGTCTCGAACTTCGTTGGTCAATCCAGCGGCTGGGGCTATCCGACCACAGGGTCCTTGAGCGGCTCGACCGCCTGGCAGAACCCGAACTGGGTGGTCACCGGCATGACGGGCAATATCTACGGCACGGGCAGCAATGGGGTGGCCTCGCCCGGCAGCAACGGCAACAGCGGGCCGACGGCCAATCCCTGCACCATCCTCGACCAGGAGCTGATGATCACCAACCTGACCAGCGGAGTCACCTGGCGCATTGCCCACCACCGCAGCACGGGCAACTACAGCAACGCCTCGCAGAGCAACTACTGGGCGCAGCCGAACGTGACCTTCAGCACCAGCGGTACACGCATTCTGTTCAACAGCGACTGGGGCGATGGCGATCCGAGCAACCCGTTGGTCAATCCCAACGCGCCGATCGACACCTACGTGCTCATTCTGCCGTCCTACGCCTGACCGCGCGCAAGGCTTGCGCGCGCAAGTCCGCAAGCCCAAAGCGCCTATCGCTTCTCCCCCTGTTCACTCCTTCGCAGCCGCACTAGCATGGCTTTGTCGGCATAAGGCCGACTGCCGTTCACAAGACGGCATGCGGGCCGTGCCCAGACATGGCGCCGCAATTGCCCGGCCAGCCTGATCGGCGGCCGATCGGTGACCCAACGGCGCGGCCTTTGAGCGGTGCGCGCCACACAAGGAGACAGGCGATGAACGCTCCCCTACCCGAGCACATCCGTCGTGCGCTGGCGACCATTTCGCTGGACGACAAATACACCCTAGATTCTGGCCGCGCCTTCATGAGCGGCATTCAGGCGCTGGTGCGTCTGCCCATGTTGCAGCGGCAGCGCGACGCCGCCGTCGGGCTCAACACCGCGGGCTTTGTCTCGGGCTATCGTGGCTCGCCACTGGGTGGCTACGACCAGGCGCTGTGGAAGGCCAAAAAAATCCTCGAGGCCAACCACGTGGTGTTCAAGCCCGGGGTCAACGAGGAACTGGCGGCCACCGCCGTCTGGGGTACGCAGCAGCTCGATCTGTTTCCCGATAAAAACAAATTCGACGGGGTGTTCGGCATCTGGTACGGCAAGGGCCCCGGCGTGGATCGCTGCTCGGATGTGTTCAAGCACGCCAACAGCGCGGGCACCGCGCGTCACGGCGGCGTGATCGCCGTGGCGGGCGATGACCATGTGGCCAAATCATCGACGCTGGCGCACCAGAGCGACCATATTTTCAAGGCTTGCGGGCTGCCGGTGTTCTTTCCCACCTCGGTGCAGGACATTCTCGATCTGGGCGTGCACGCCTTTGCCCTGAGCCGCTATGCCGGCGTCTGGTCGGGCATGAAGACCATCCAGGAAATCGTGGAGTCTTCCGCCACGGTCGATGTGGACGCCGACCGCGTGCGCATCCTGCTGCCCGAAGACTTTGCCCTGCCGC
This sequence comes from Thiomonas sp. SCN 64-16, assembly GCF_001725585.1. Lineage (NCBI taxonomy): Bacteria > Pseudomonadati > Pseudomonadota > Betaproteobacteria > Burkholderiales > Thiomonas > Thiomonas sp. SCN 64-16. Next base: position 27,040 of record NZ_MEGQ01000014.1, read on the forward strand.
CAGACGGCGTGCACATCCGCATCCCCGACACGCCGCTGGCGCAGGAGGCACGGCTGATGGATGTGAAGTGGTATGCGGCGCTGGCCTATATCCGCGCCAATCGCTTGAACCACACCGTCATCGACAGCCCGCACGCGCGGCTGGGCATCATGGCCTCGGGCAAGGCCTATAACGATACCCGTCAAGCCCTGAACGATCTCGGGCTGGACGTCCACACCTGCGCGCAGCTCGGCATCCGTCTGCACAAGGTCGCCGTGGTCTGGCCGCTCGAGGCGCAGCTCACCCGCGAATTCGCCACCGGGCTGCAGGAAATTCTGGTGGTGGAGGAAAAGCGCCAGGTCATCGAGTATCAGCTCAAGGAAGAGCTCTACAACTGGCGCGAAGACGTGCGGCCCAACGTCATCGGCAAGTTTGACGAAATCGCGGGAGACCGCACCGGCGGCGAATGGAGCCAGCCCAATCCCGGCGGCAACTGGCTGTTGCCCGCCAAGGCCGATCTCAATCCGGCGATCATCGCCCGCGCCATCGCCGCGCGGCTGGAACGGCTGGGCATCCTGCGCGACGCCGGGGTGGATGTGCAGCGCCGCATCAGCGAACGGCTGGCGGTGATCGACGCACGCGAGCGCACCCTGCAGGCGCCGGGCGCCAGTGCCCAGCGCCCGCCCTGGTTCTGCTCGGGCTGCCCGCACAACACCTCTACCCGCGTGCCCGAAGGCTCGCGCGGCATGGCCGGTATCGGCTGCCACTACATGGTGGTGTGGATGGACCGTGCCACGCAGACCTTCAGCCAGATGGGCGGCGAGGGCGTGGCCTGGGTGGGCCAGGCGCCGTTCACCACCGACAAACACGTGTTCGTCAATCTGGGCGACGGCACCTATTACCACTCGGGGCTGCTCGCCATCCGCCAGGCCATCTCTGCCGGGGTGAATGCCACCTACAAGATTCTGTTCAACGATGCCGTGGCAATGACGGGCGGGCAGCCGGTGGAGGGCGGCCTGACCGTGCCGCAAATCAGCCGCGAGCTGGAGGCCGAAGGCGTGCGCCGCATCGTGGTGGTCACCGACGAACCGCAAAAGTACGACAACGCCGTCGGCTTGGCCAGCGGGGCGACGGTGCGCCACCGCGACGATCTCGATGCCATTCAGCGCGAGTTGCGCGAAGAGGCTGGCATCACCGTCATCATCTACGACCAGACCTGCGCCACTGAAAAGCGCCGCCGCCGCAAACGCGGGCTGATGGTCGATCCGGCGCGGCGCGTGGTCATCAATCCGCTGGTTTGCGAAGGCTGCGGCGACTGTTCCGATCAGAGCAACTGCCTGTCGGTCGAACCGCTGGAAACCGAATTCGGACGAAAGCGCAGCATCAACCAGAGCAGCTGCAACAAAGACTTTTCCTGCCTCAAGGGCTTCTGCCCCAGCTTCGTCACGGTGGAAGGCGGCACGCTACGCAAACCCAAGCCGCAGCCGGGAGCCGATCTGTCGTCCATGCCCGAACTGCCTCAGCCCGAGGTGCCCGACCCGGTGCGCGACGATGTGGCAGGCGGCGGCAGCTACGGCATCGTCGTCGCGGGTGTCGGCGGCACCGGCGTCATCACCATCGGCCAGTTGCTCGGCATGGCCGCGCATATCGAGGGCAAGGGCGTGGTCACGCAGGACGCCGCCGGGCTGGCGCAAAAAGGCGGCGCGACCTGGAGCCATGTGCTGATCGCGAATGACCCGCAGCAGATCGTCACTACCCGCGTCGGCACGGCCGAGGCCGAACTGATTCTCGGCTGCGACCCCATCGTCACTGCCGACCGTGAAACCCTGGCGCGCGTGCGCGAAGGCCGCACCTACATCGCGCTCGACACCCACAGCACGCCCACCGCCGCCTTCGTTCACAACCCCGATTGGCAGTTTCCCGACGCCGCCTGCCACAAGACCATTGAACAGGCCGCTGGCGCCGACCATGTGGCGGGGTTCGACTGCGTGCGCGCCGCCGAGAAGTTGCTGGGCGACGCCATTTACGCCAACCCCATGCTGCTGGGCTTCGCCTGGCAGAAGGGTTGGGTGCCGCTGGGCCATGCCGCGCTGATGCGCGCCATCGAGCTCAACGCGGTGCAGGTCGAGAAGAACAAGGCGGCGTTCGAGTGGGGCCGCCATGCGGCGCACGATCCGCAGGGCATCGCCGCGCTGAGTGCTGCAGAGCAAGTCATTCAACTGGTCAAGCGTCCCAGCCTGGACGAAATCATTCAGCGCCGGGTGGAGTTCCTCACCGGCTACCAGAACGCTGCCTACGCGCAGCAATTTGCTGCCTTTGTTTCGCAGGTGCGTGCGGCTGAAGCGCCGCTCAAGTCCACCGCGTTGACGGAGGCCGTGGCGCGCCATCTGTTCAAGCTCATGGCCTACAAGGACGAGTACGAAGTCGCCCGGCTGCAGTCCGACCCGGCGTTCGCCAAGCAGCTGCAACAGCAGTTCGAGGGCGATTTCAAGCGCCATTACTACCTCGCGCCGCCGCTGTGGAGCAAGCGCAATGCCAAGGGCGAGCTGATCAAGCGCGAGTTCGGCCCTTGGATGGGCGTGGCCTTCAGGCTGCTCGCGCCGCTCAAGGTGCTGCGCGGCACCGCGTTCGACCCCTTCGGCCATACGGCGGAACGCAAGCAGGAGCGCGCGCTGATCGGTCAATACCGCGAGACGATCGCCGAATTGCTGCGCGGCCTCGACGCCAACAGCCCGCCCGAGCGCCTGCAGCTCGCCACGCAGATCGCCCGTCTGCCCGACGGCATCCGCGGCTACGGCCACATCAAGCAGCGCCATCTGGCGCAAGTGCTGCCGCAGTGGGAGGCGCTGATGCGCAAGTGGCGGCAGGTGACGGCGGGCGTCTCGTCTCCAGACTCCCAGACCGTGCCTGAGACCGTGGCTTAATGTAGGTTCCGTCGTTCCGGGCGTGTGCGTCGAGGCGGCATAATTCGCGCCATTCGAGTGCCCCCGGGGTCGGCTTGCCGACCCGCCCCCCATGGGGGTCAAGGAAACTTGGGGCGGCCCGGCGTTTCCTTGAAGGGGAGGGGCATCATGCTCTGGAAAAATGGCAGACGCAGTGACAACGTCGAAGATCAGCGGGCTTACGGGCCTCGGCCCAGCGGGCGGGGCGGGCTTGTGGGCGGCGGCATTGGCACCATCGTGCTGGCGCTGGTGGCGCTGTATTTCGGGGTCGACCCGAGTGTGGTGCTCAATCAGGTGGCGCAGCAGCAGACGCAGCAATCCACCCAGCAAGCCCCTGCCGCGCTGACCGCCAAGGATCAGCAGGACAAGGAGTTTCTCTCCGTGGTGCTGGCCGATACAGAAGACACCTGGGGCGCGCTGTTCCAGCAGGCGGGGCGGCAGTATGTCGATCCCAAGCTGGTGCTGTTTTCCGGCGCGGTGCAGTCAGCCTGCGGCTATGCGCAGGCAGCCACCGGGCCGTTCTACTGCCCGGCGGACCAGAAGCTGTATCTCGATACCCAGTTTTTCCAGGAGTTGCAGCAGCGCCTTGGCGCGAAGGGCGACTTCGCCGAGGCGTATGTGATCGCGCATGAAGTCGGCCACCATGTGCAGAACCTGCTGGGCGTGGAGAGCAAGGTGCGCGACGCCATGCAGCGCAGCAGCCCCGCTCGCGCCAACGCGCTGCTGGTGCGGCTGGAGCTGCAGGCCGATTGCTACGCCGGGGTCTGGGCCTATCACGCGCAGAACGAGCGCAAGGTGCTGGAGCCGGGCGATGTGGAAGAGGCCATCAACGCGGCCGAGGCCGTGGGCGACGACCGACTGCAAAAGCAGGCGCAGGGCTATGTGGTGCCCGATTCGTTCACCCACGGCACCTCGGCGCAACGCGCGCACTGGTTCCAGACCGGCTTCGCCAGCGGGCGGCCGCAGGTCTGCGATACCTTCAACGCCTCTCAGCTCTGAGCCATGCCCGTAACCTGGATGACGGCCATCAGTGCCGCTTTGCCCTACATCGAATCGGTGGCGAAGCTTGCGTTGCCGGTGTTCAAGCAACGCAAGTCAGACAAAGAGGCGGCCGATACGCAGCAGAAGCAGATCGAGGAATTGCAGACGGCCGTGACCCACAACGCCGAACATGTGCGCGCGCTCGCACAGCAACTGCAAACCACGGTCACCGCGCTGGAGCAGGCTGGCCTGCAACTCGCCGAGGCGCAGCACAAACAGCAGCGCTGGGCCGCACTGGCGCTGGGCCTGGGTGCCGTGGCTTTGGTGCTGGCCCTCGCCGCGTTGCTGCGCTGAAGCGCCGCGGTTGGCTGCGGTCGGCAAAGAGTTTCTGTTTGCCATGCGGGTGGAATGCAGGGATCTGCACCCGGCCCTGCAGCAGGTCAACCCGTCCGCCGTCCGTCTGCTTGTCGCCGGGCGCGGGTTGCGACACCGTGTCGCACTCCTTTGGCCTGCATCAACCCTGAAGGCCGCCACGCCCCGTAACCTGATCGCAGATTGTTGCGCTGCAAACTCTTTTATCGCAGCGCTGAAAAGGAACGGGTATGAACAAGAAGATGGGGTGGCGTGTCATGCTGGCCGGGCTCCTGGCTGCGCAATGCGGTTTGGCGGTGGCGGCCCAATTTTCCGACCAGGAGGTGCAGCGTGGCGCGTATCTGGCCCGCGCGGGCGATTGTGTGGCCTGCCATACGGCGCCGGGCGGCAAGCCCTTTGTCGGCGGTCTGAAGATGGTCATGCCCATGGGCGCGATCTATTCCTCCAACATCACCCCGGACAAGACGCACGGCATCGGCAACTACAGCTTCGAACAGTTCGACCGCGCGGTGCGCCATGGTGTGGCGCCGGGCGGCAAATACCTCTACCCGGCCATGCCGTATCCGTCGTACGCGCGCGTCACGCCGCAGGACATGCACGCGCTGTATGCCTATTTCATGCAAGGCGTGGCGCCAAACCCCACGCCCAACCGCAAGCCCGACATGGTTTGGCCGATGACCATCCGCTGGCCGCTGGCGATCTGGAACTGGCTGTTCGTGCGCGACACGGTGTTCAAACCCGATCCCAAGCAGAGCGCGCAGTGGAACCGCGGCGCGTATCTGGTCGAAGGGTTGGGGCATTGCGGCGCCTGCCATACGCCGCGCGGGCTGTTCTTCCAGGAAAAAGCGCTGAGCGCCAACGGGCCGGGCGGCAGGCTCTACCTCACCGGCGGTACGGTGGAGCACTGGTATGCCAGCAATCTGCGCAGCGCCTGTCTGCAGAAAACCCTCAGCGCGCAGGACTTCGCGCTGTTGCTGCAAACGGGTAGCGCTCAGAATTACACCGTGGCGGGCGGCATGACCGAGGTCATCCATCACAGCACCCAGCATCTCTACCATGAGGATCTGCTCGCCATGGGCGTTTATCTCAAATCGTTGCCCTCAGAGACCAGCGCGCAGGTAGCGGGCACCAAGCCCGACCCCGCTGCGGTGCAGCGCGGCAAGGCGCTGTATAACCAGCATTGCGTGGCTTGCCATCAACCCAACGGCCAGGGCGTGCCCGCTGCCTTTCCCAGCCTGGTGGCCAATCCCTCTGTGCAGTGCATCAACCCGACCAACGCCATCCACGTCATTCTGGCCGGGGCGAGCACCGCGGTGACGGCATCAGCCCCCGCGCCGATGGTCATGCCGCCGTTCGGCGCGCAACTCGGCGATCAGCAGATCGCCGATCTGGTGACCTACATCCGCACCAGCTGGGGCAACGCTGCCGAGCCGGTCTCGGCCGAGCAGGTCAAGGAGTTGCGGCGCGCCATCGCCTCGCACTGATCGCAACGGGCCAGGGTCAGTCGCAGTGGCAGCGTGGCAGCGCTGCGACAATGCGCTGCATGGCCCGATCCGGCGCGCTGCAGCGCATTCTCACCCCGGGGGCGCTCACCGCCTTCGCCCCCATGTCCATCGACATGTACCTGCCGGGCTTCACCGCCCTGCAGCATGATCTGCACACCACGCCCGAGGCAGTACAGCGCACGCTGGTGGTGTTTTTTGTCGGATTGGCGCTGGGTCAGGCATTCTGGGGGCCGGTGTCCGACCGCTATGGCCGCAAGCGGCCGCTGCTCATCGGCATCGCGCTTTACGTTCTGGCCTCGCTGGGCTGCGCCATGGCGGCCTCGATGGATGCCTTGATGCTGTGGCGACTCTTGCAGGCACTGGGCGGCTGTGCGGGCATCGTGATTGCGCGCAGCATGGTGCGCGATCTTTACGCCCCGGTTGACGCGGCGCGGGTGTTCTCGCGGCTGACCCTGGTGCTGGGCGCTGCCCCCATTCTGGCGCCGCTGGCGGGTGCGGCCCTCGTGCAGGCTTGGGGCTGGCGGGCTATTTTTCTGGTGCTTTCAGCCTTCGGCGTGGCCTGCCTGCTAGCCGCGCTGGCGTTGCCGGAGTCGCTGGCGCCGGGGGCTCGCAGCAGCGCCCAGCAGCACCCGGTGCGCAATGCCTTGCGCACTTATTTCGATCTGTTGCGCGATCGGCGCTTCATCGGTTTTGCCCTCAGCGGGGCGCTGGGGCAGTCGGCCATGTTTGCCTATATCGCCGGAGCACCGTTCGTGTTCATGCAGGTATTCGGACTGAGTTCGGCGCAGTTCGCATGGGTGTTCGGCGCCAATGCCCTGGGCCTGATTGCGGCGTCGCAGATCAATCACGCGCTGCTGGCTCGCGTGGGAAGCGGCGTGCTGTTGCGCCGGGCCTTGCTCAGTCTGACGGTCTGGGCGAGCGTGATGTTGGCGCTTGCCGTGCTCGAGGTGGGCGGTTTATGGGGCGTGGTCATTCCCCTGTTCATCGCCCTGTCCAGCCTGGGTTTTTCGTTTCCCAACGCCACGGCGCTGGCGCTGGCGCATCAGACGGGCCGCGTGGGCAGCGCGGCGGCCCTGATGGGCAGCCTTCAGTTCACATTGGCGGCGGCCAGCGGCTCGGCCGTGGGCATGATCGCCGCCCACAGCGCCTTGCCGATGGCCGCCGCGTTCTGGGCGTTTGCGGGCTTGGCCTTGTGGGCGAATCAGCGCCTTGCGCCGCGTTGACGCAGGCCTTGTTCAGAGCGCGGCGATCGCCTGCTCCAGTTCGGCGAAGCTCTGCATCTGGCCGCTGGCCTGCAGTTCGATCCCCAGTTGCCGACCGATGCGCACCGCCGAGAAAATGCCGCGCACCACGGGTTTGCCGTCGGCTTCCAGCACCAGCGCATGCTGACGGCCGGAGTGACGCAGGGTGAGGACGATTTCGGCCACGGTAGAGCGCAGCACTTCGGCGTAATCGAGCACTTCTATGTGCTGCTGCGGCACCATGCATTGCGCCACGGTGACCGCGTCGCGCGGAATCTGGTTTTCGGTGGCGGCGCGTACCGGCTTTTCGCCCATCAGGTCGCGCGCGGTGATCAGGCCGACGACGTGCCGCGCGGAGTTGGTGACCAGCAGCAGACGCACCCCGGCGTGCATCATCTTTTGCAGCGCTTGGTTGGCGGGCGCGTCGGCTTCGGTGGTGAAGGCCGGGGTGTGGCGCAGGTCGGTCATCACATCGGTGGCCGGAGAGTCAGGGGTGACGCTGCCGGGGCGGCCGTGGTCGAACTCGATCACGGGCGTACCTGCGGGAAGGGGGTGATGATGCAGAGGGCGTTGAGTGGACATGAGGGTTCTCTCCCAGAAAAGGACCAGCGTTTGCTGCACTGCAATACGCTTTCGATGCACCCAATTTAGTCCGTGCTGCGCCAGGCTGTTGTATCGAAATGTCGAATCCGCCGCCGAATGCGACATATGCGCCATTTCATCCGCCAATGCGGGCGTTCAGAAATCGAGCGGGTCGACATCGACTGCCCAGCGCACCCGAGAGCGCAGGGCGGTGAGCTCGGCGCGCCACTGCGAAAGCAGGCTCTGCAACGCGCCGCGATGGCTGCCTTCGATCAGCATCTGCAGGCGGTGCACGTCGGCCATGCGGGCGAGCGTGGCGGGAATGGGGGGATAGACGGTCACGCCCAGCGCCTCGGCCAAGGGCGCGGCGAGTTGCTGCGCCTGTGCCAGAAACTCGACCACGGCGTCGATATTCCGGTGTTCCGCGCGCAGCAGGGCCTGATAGGAAAACGGCGGCATGCCGCCGCGCTCGCGCTCGATGAGCTCGGCCTGCGCGAAACCGGGATAGTCGTGCGCCACCAGCGCGCGGTACAGCGGATGTTCGGGGTGGGCGGTCTGCACCAGCATTTCGGGGGTGGAGGCGGGGGTATCGCCCTGGGGCGGCAAGGCGCGGCCCGCCCGCCCGGCCGCCTGCATGAGTTGGGCGAACAGACGCTCGGGGCCGCGCGGATCGTGGGTGAACAGCCCGGCATCGGGGTTGAGCGCGGCGACCAGGGTGACTTTCTGGAAGTCGTGGCCCTTGGTCACCATTTGCGTGCCTACCAGAATGTCCACTTCACCGGCGTGGACGCTGTCGAAACGGCTCGCCGCCGCGCCTTTGCGGCGCGTGCTGTCGGCGTCGATGCGGGCGATGCGGGCCTCGGGATATTTTTCGGCCAGTGCCTCTTCCACCCGCTGCGTGCCCTTGCCCACGGGCTGCAGATCGAGGCTGCCGCAGCCCGGACAGGCGCGCGGCACGGCGGCCTGGTAGCCGCAGTGGTGGCAGCGCAGGGTGCGGTCGGTGCGGTGAAACACCAGATGCGCGTCGCAGTGCGGGCAGTCCGACATCCAGCCGCAATCGGGGCAGCTCAACACCGGGGCATAGCCGCGGCGGTTGAGAAACAGCAGGCTTTGCTCGCCGCGCGCGAGCCGCTGACGCAGTGCGGCGTCGAGCGTCTGGCCGATCAGCGTGCCGCTGGCGCGCAGCGTGGCGTCGCGCCGGGTGTCGGCGATGCGCACGCTGGGCAGCACTCCGGTGGCGCGCTGTTTCAAAGTGAGCAACTGGTAGCGCCCGGTCTGCGCGGCCCGCCAGCTTTCCAGCGAGGGCGTGGCCGAGCCGAGAACGACGGCAATGCCGATTTGCTGCGCTCGCCATAGCGCCAGGTCGCGGGCGGAATAGCGCGCGCCTTCCTGCTGTTTGTAGGACGGGTCGTGCTCCTCGTCGACCACGATGAGTCGCAGCGTCGGCAGTGAAGCCAGCACCGCCAGCCGGGTGCCGAGCACGATGCGCGCCGCGCCGATGTGGGCCGCCAGCCAGTGTCGCAGCCGCTGCCCTTCCGACAGGCCGCTGTGCAAAACGGCGAGGTGCTCTGCGCCGAAGCGTTGCTCGAAACGGCCCACCAGTTGCGGCGTGAGATTGATTTCGGGCGTCAGCACCAGCACCTGCGCTTCGGGCTCGCGCTGCAACACCTGCGCCGCAGCGTGCAGATAAACCTCGGTCTTGCCACTGCCGGTCACGCCAAACAAGAGGAAGGGCGAAAAGCCCGAGCTGGCGGCGATGGCCTCCACCGCCTGCGCCTGCTCCGGGTGCAGCGTGGGGGCAGCGGCCGATGCGGCCGGGTTCGACGAGACGGGGGCGGCCGCGGTGGCCTCCACCCACCCCGAGCCCTCCCAGTCGGCCAGCACCTTGACGGCTTGCGGATGCAAGCGCCGCGCCTCGGTCAGACTGAGGTAAGGCAGCGTCGAGGCAGCAGGAGTCTCCCCCGCTGCGGCGACGCCGAGTGCGCGCGCCAGCCGCCAGAGCGCCACGCTGCGCGGCGCAATCTGGCCGGGTAAGGCCGACAGGCCCGCTGCGGTGCAGCGATAGCTCGTGTTCGAAGATCGAGGTGGCGCGGCCGTTCCCTCGCCGGGTTGGCGGTTGCGCAACTGGGCGGGCAAGGCCGCGCCGATGACTTCCCCTAGCGCGCGCTGGTAATACCGCGCGACGAACTGCATCAAGTCCAGCCAGGCGGGGGCCAGCGGGGCGAGGGCGGTGTGCGCTGCGGCAATGGGTCGCAGCGCGGCGAGACGGGCTGCGTCCGGCTGCGGTACCAGCGTCATCACCACCCCGCTGACGGTCTGGCGTCCCAGAGGAACGCGTACCAGCGTGCCCAGCGCCAGCGGCGCCTGAGCGCTGTAATCGAGTGGCGGCAGGCCCGGCGCGTCAACGGCAACCTGGAGAACGACGGACATGGGTAGTGCGCAGCGGGTTGAGGTCGGCGTTCGAAACGGGCGCTAAGTCGGCGTCAAATCAGGAGTTATTCTGGATCAAAACAGGGTGTGGATAACTCTGTGCATCAATACCATGCGCCAGGACGGCAGCCTTGTGGATAAGCCTGTGCAGAAAAATTTACCGAATTGTGAAATATCGAAAAAATCAAGATAAATCAACGAATTAAGCGTGAATATTTCAAGTCAAATCTGTGATCAACTTGCTGCGGTGCAAGCTGACCAAAAATGTGCATAAGCCGATTTGTCAAGCTTGACAAATCAGAATTTCCCTTGCAGCGCGGGGTATCGCCGGACAGCGACAGAGGGGCGCGCCGGGGAGCTGGCCGCGAGCCTGAACGCAGCCAGCTTCCCCCGTTCAGGTCGCGCTGCGGTGCAAGGCCCGGCTGTGGGTGTGCACCGCTTCGACCAGCACCGACACATGCTCGGGCGGGGTGAATTGCGAAATGCCGTGTCCGAGATTGAACACATGGCCTGCGCCGGCGCCGACCGGGCCGAAACTGTGCAGCAGCCGTTGCACTTCTTTTTCGATGGCGGCGGGCGGGGCGAACAGTACGTTGGGGTCGAGATTGCCTTGCAGCGCCACGCGCTGGCCCACGCGGGCGCGGGCCTGGGCGAGCGAAGTCGTCCAGTCGAGCCCGAGCGCGTCGGCGCCGGTGTCGGCCATGGCTTCGAGCCACTGGCCACCGCCCTTGGTGAACAGAATCACGGGAACGTCGGCCAGGGACGCCTTCTGTTTGAGCGCGGCGATGACCTGTTGGCTGTAGGCGAGTGAAAATTCTTGAAAAGCGCCGTCGGCCAGCACACCGCCCCAGCTGTCGAAAATCATCACAGCTTGCGCGCCGGCGTCGATCTGCGCGGCCAGATACTGCGCCACCGCCTCGGCGTTGACCGCGAGAATGCGGTGCATCAGATCGGGGCGGGAATACAGCATCGTCTTGACGGTGCGGTAGTCGTCGCTGCCGCCGCCTTCGACCATGTAGCAAGCCAGCGTCCAGGGGCTGCCGGAAAAACCGATCAGCGGCACGCGCTGGGTGCCGTTCTGCACCAGCGCGCGGCGGATTTCGCTGACGGCGTCGAACACGTAGCGCAGCTTGTCCATGTCGGGCACGGCGAGCGCGGCCACATCGGCCTCGGTGCGCAGCGGGCGATCGAATTTCGGGCCTTCGCCCGCCTCGAAGCGCAGGCCCAGACCCATGGCGTCAGGCACGGTGAGAATGTCGGAAAACAGAATGGCCGCGTCCAGCGCGTAACGGTCGATCGGCTGGAGCGTCACCTCGGTGGCGAAGTGCGGGTTCTGCGCCAGGCCGAGAAAACTCCCAGCGCGGGCGCGGGTGGCGTTGTATTCCGGCAGATAGCGCCCGGCCTGGCGCATGAGCCACAGCGGGGTGTAGTCGGTGGGCTGGCGGCGCAGGGCGCGCAGGAAGGTGTCGTTGGCAATGGGTGCGGTCATGGACGGTATTGTCGCAAACTGCAGGCGCAGCCCAGCGCGCGGTTTGCTCTGGATGTTTCAACCCGGATGCTCTGTGGGGACAAGGGATGACGGCGCGGGTGCGCCAGTAGCGTTAGTCATCAGGGTCGCCACAGGCCGGGGTGGATCATCCGGGTTCAATCCATGCCGAATTCCCTGCGTTTGAGATAAAGCTCGCCCAAGGTGCCGATGACTTGATTGGAAATGCGGGCGTACTCGCCTCCGCCTTGCAATTGCTGCAGCGCCTCTTGTCGTTGATTGGCCAAAGCCTGGCGGGCGACATCGGCGGCCACGCGATGAAATGCGGCGTGTTCTTCGAACAGCCGTGTGAACAAGCGCTGCGTGTCGGTACTCAGCGCCGGACGGCTTTCGCGAATGCGATAGAGCCACTTGCCCAGATCGCAGCGGTTGTCCAGCGCAATGGTGTCCGGGTCGAGCGTGGAGCAAGCGCCGCTGACACAATCGTGCAACCGCTTCTTCCACGCTTTGTGGGCGTTTGTCGCCGAAAAAAGTTCAGTTCCATACGGGCTGGGTTGACGATAGTTGGGCAGGTGGCCCAAATATAGTTTTCAGGATGAAACTTTACAATTCGGCGATGCGCCTTGGGCTGAGAGGCATCAAGATTCGGAAGGCGAGGGGCCAAGTTTCCACCCAAGCGATGCCTTTCAGCATCGCCCTGCGATAGGCTGCACCTCTTTATCAACCCGGGAGGAACTGTGCAACAAGAACCCAAACACGGACCCCGCTTCTGGTTGGGCAACGGCATTCTGGCGCTGGCCGCGGTGTTTCTGCTGTTCATCGACCAGGCGGCGCAATGGATGGGCACGGGAGCGGTCGCGCTCTGGATGGGGCTGGTCGCCGTCGGCGTCTATCTCATCGTCAAAGACGGGCGATGAGAGGCCGGGATGAGAGGCCCAGGAATTCAGCGAAAGAACAGCGCGCTCATCACCAGACCGATCAGCACGATGCTCCAGCGCATCACCTCGCGCGGAATGCGCCGGGCGACGCGTGCGCCCACATAGCCTCCCACCAGCACGGCGGGCAGCATGACCGCCACCCAGCGCCACTGCACGGTGCCAGCGGCGGCGTAGATGCCCACGGCGAACAGGGTGAGCACGGCGGAGATGGCGTTTTTCAGCGCGTTCATGCGGTTGAGATGGGTTTCGCCGATCAGGGTGAGCATCGCCAGCAGCAGCACGCCGAGGCCGCCGTTGAAGTAGCCGCCGTACACGCTGACCACGAACAGGCCGACCAGCGCTTGCAGACGCGGCGCATGCTGCTCGGGGTGGCGGCCGATGCGGCGCAACAAAGTCGGCCCGAAGGCGAACAAGGCGGTGGCGAACAACAGCAACCACGGCACCAGCGCCCGAAATGCGTGATTGCTCGTGGTGATCAACAGCCCGGCGCCGATGCCTCCGCCCACCAGGCAGGTCAGCATCAGCGCGGTCATGCCGACCGAGCGCGGCGGGCCGAGATCTTCGCGGAAGCCCCAGGTGCTGGCCAAGTAGCCGGGCAACAGGGCCGTGGTGCCGGTGGCGTTGGCGGCAACGGGCGGAATCCCGGCATAGATCAATGCGGGCAGGGTGAGGAAGCTGCCGCCCCCGGCCGCGGCGTTGAGCGCGGCGCCGAAAAAAGCGGCCAGCGCGACCAGCGCCAAAGTGAAACCGTCGTTGAACATGAGCTTGATGCGAAAAAGCGTCAAGCATACGCAGAACGCCAGCGCTGCGCCCGGCAGGCCTGCGGTTTGTCGTCCAATACCGCTTTCAATTGGTAACACGACCCCCTACTGCAATGGCAACCAGTCTGCTCGCTCTTTTAGATGACATCACCACCGTGCTGGATGACGTCGCGCTGCTCACCAAACTCTCGGCCAAAAAAACCGCGGGCGTGCTGGGCGACGATCTGGCGCTCAACGCCCAGCAGGTCACCGGGGTGCAGAGCAATCGCGAAATTCCCGTGGTGCTGGCCGTGGCCAAGGGCTCGCTGATCAACAAATCGATTCTTGTACCGCTGGCGCTGGCGATCAGCGCCTTTGCGCCCTGGGCGATCACCCCTTTGTTGATGGTGGGCGGGGCGTATCTGTGCTTCGAGGGCGCGGAAAAGCTGGCGCACAAGTTCTTCCACAGACCATCAGAAGAAGAAGCCCATCACGAGGATTTGACCCAGGCGCTGACCCATCCGGAGGTCGATCTGCTGGCGCTGGAGCGCGACAAGGTGAAGGGCGCGGTGCGCACCGACTTCGTGCTTTCCGCCGAAATCATCGCCATCACGCTCGGTGCGGTGGCTGGTGCGAGCTTCACCACGCAGGTCGCCGTGCTGGTCGGTATTTCGGTGCTGATGACCGTGGGCGTTTATGGCCTGGTTGCGGGCATTGTGAAGCTGGACGACGCCGGGCTCTACCTGAGCCGTCAGGCGTCTGCCGCGGCGCAGGCGCTGGGGCGTGGCCTATTGGCTGCGGCACCCTGGCTGATGAAAGGGCTGAGCGTAGTGGGTACTGCCGCGATGTTTCTGGTGGGCGGCGGCATCATCCGCCACGGCTGGCCCTGGCTGCATCACGCCAGCGAGGCCGTGGTGCATCAGTCGGGTGCGGCGCTGGGCTGGCTGAGCCCGCTGTTGTTCGATGCCGCGGTGGGCATCGCCACCGGCATCGGGGTGCTTGGCGTGTGGACGCTCGGGCAGAAACTTCGGGGGCGCGGCGCGGCGGCACATTGAGCCGCGCCGGTGCGCATACCGACAAAGTATTTATGCAGCCAGTTGTGCAGCGATCTGGTCCTTGAGCTGCAAACGCTCTTTTTTCAGCGTTTCCAGGTGCAGGTCATCGGCGGCGTGCACGCCTTCTTCAATCTGCACCACTTCCTTGTTGAGTTCTTCGTAGCGTTGGGCCAGCTTTTGGAAGTGGGCGTTGTCCGCTTTCAGCGCGTGGATCTTGTCGGCCTGGGCGGGAAATTCGTGGGTCAGATCGTGCGGGTCTAGTGTCATGGGGACGTCCTCCTGTGTTGTTGAGCAAGGCTCAACCATAGGACGGTTCGCGCGGACGTGCCACCGCTGCGCGCAAGCTGCCCGTTGCAGGGCCGTTCAGGGATTGACCGGCAGCAACGCCCACATGCGCCCGGGCCACTGCATGCGCCCGGCGAGTTCGCCGGCCGCATCGCCGGTGCCTGTGAACAAGTCGGCGCGCACAGTGCCCGTGATGGCCGAGCCCACATCCTGCGCGAACACCAGCCGGTCGAGCGGCTGCGGCGCGGGCGCGCGGCTGTCGTAAGGCTGCGCGGTGGACAACCACACCGGCAGGCCCAGCGCGATGGCGCGCTTGTCCACCGCGATGCTGCGCATGGCCGTGAGGGGCACGCCCAGGGCGCCGATGGGGCCGCGTTGCGGGTCGGTGTCGAGCGCGGCGTTGAAGAACACCACGCGCGGGTTGGCGGCCAGCATTTCGGGCACTTCAGCAGGATGCATCTGCGCCCAGGCGCGGATGATGGACATGGTGATCGTGCCGTTCACCCGCCCGGTGTCGAGCAGCCAGCGGCCAACCGATTTGTAGGGCCAGCCGTTGGTGCCGGCGTAGCTCAGCCGCAAGGTCTGGCCGCTGGGCAGACGCACGAGGCCGGAGCCTTGTACCTGCAGGAACAGGGCGTCCACCGCGCTGTCGAGCCAGACCACGGTGTGACGATCCAGCGCGGCCTGTAAGGCGGGGTCGGACTGAATCTGCGCCCGGCTCCAGTAGGGCAGCACGCGCTGCTGCCCGTCCACCCAAGCCACCCGGCCGCCGCTGACACCATCGGCGCCCGGCGCGCGCGGCACGAGGTCGGCGGGCAGCCCCCAGACGGGCACCACATAAGGCCAGATGCGGGTGAGCGAGCCGTGCAGCACCGGCTCGTAGTAGCCGGTGATCAAGCCTTTGTCCTCTTGGTCCGGTTTGCCCGAAGCGGTGATTTGCCAAGGCGCGAACTCGGCCTCGATGAACGCCCGCTGCGACTGCGGATCGTCCGCCGGCACGGACGCCGCGCGTCGGCACACCGCCGCCAGCGCGCTGGGAAGGCGTGCGCCGCAGTCGCGCCGGAAGGCCTGCCAGACGCCGCTGAAATCGTCTTGCGGCCAGCCGGGTAAATCGGCCCACTGCGCGGGTTGCAGCCGCACGCTGGGGCCGGTGAGCGCGGCGGCAGTACCCGGCGGGGTTGCAGGCCAAGGCGCCGTCGGCGCCGTAGTGGGCGGCAGGGTCGTGGGCGAAGAAGTCGGCGGCGCGGGCGGCGTGGCGCAGGACGCCAGCACCAGCCCCAGCAGGCTGAGCAGGGCGGTGCGGACCCGGCCCATCAACCCCGGTCGGTACGATAACAACGTCATGCTCAGCCGTGTGCGCTGGCCGCAGCGTGTCGCGGCGGCAGAATGAACGTCCAGGGCCTGCGCCACAGCCGACGGGCAATGCTGGTGTAGATGGCGCGGCGCTCTTTCACTTGAATACCCCGGGCGCGCAAGGCCAGACGGTAGGCCAGATAGAAACTCACGCCGACGTTGAGCACGCCGTTGACGGCAATGCCCGCCAGCGCCCACCAGAACGCCGGATCGTTCACGACCGCGGGCCCCAGGCTGGCGCACGCCGCGCCAAACAGGCCCGATGACAGGGTGACGTGCCGCACTTGCAGGTCGAGGCCGAAAATGCGGAAAAACTCCGGCGTCAATCCGAGCAGCAGGCCGAGCGACACATTGCCGGACATCACGCCGATATTGCGACGCCACCAGGCGGCCCAGCGCGCTGCGCGCAGCGCGCCCAGGCGACGCCGGATGCGCGGATTCCAGGCGATGGCGCTGTCGATCCGGTGCAGCACGAAGGCGTTTTCCGCCCAGCCTGCCATCACACTGGAGAGGAACAGCAGCACCCCGGTAAACGCGGCAAACAGCGGTGTGGGGCCCAGCAGCGACAACGATTGCAGCTCGTGCTCCGCCTTGGGCACGGGCAGAAACTGCGGCCCGAAGACGGCCAGCCCACCCAGGCCAAGCAGCAGCGCCACCGGCATGACCAGCAGCACGTTGCCGAACACCCCGGCCGACTGAGAGCGCGTGAGGTTGGCGACTTCGTCAACGAATCGCTCCACCCCACCGGGTTTGGACAGCTCGCCGAGCTTGTCGGCCATGGCCGGTGCGGTCATCGCCGGTTGTTTGGTGGCGATGGTCCAGTGCAGCAATTGCACGATGACAAAGCTCACCGCGTAGTTCAGCCCGGCGAGCAGGCCGGTCCAGAACAGCGCGGTTTTCAGGCCGAGAATGCCGATCTTGATCCAGGTGGTGAACCCCATGATCAGCCCGCCGCCCATCGCCGCGCCGAGCATGGCGCGGTATTCGCTGCGGTCGCGGGTGATGTAGTGCTCACCCGTCTCGGCGTGGCGTTCGGCCATTTTTTCCGCCAGCAGCGCGGTGTTGTGCCGCCACAGGGCGCGCAGGCTGCGGCGTTGGGCGTTCAGGCGTACGAAATTGGCGAACAGGTGGGCAGTGTCGCGCGCCGGGGTGTCGCCCACCAGGCAATTGAGCAGCGCCTCGGCGCGGTCGATGCGCTGATGCAGCTGGTGCAGCACATAAACCAAGCTCACCGAAGTGCCGTAGTCTTCCAGATGCGCCGTGACCGAATCGGCCTGCTGGCGACAGGCTTCCAACCCGGCGCGAAACAGGGTGAGCGACTGCCGCAGCGCCTCTTCGTCGCCGGGGGGCTGCTGCGCCAACAGCGTCTGTACCGTTTCATACTGCGCGGCCAGCTGCTTGAACGGGGCTTCGACTTCGCCCGCCAGTGGGCCGCTGTTGTGCATACGCGAGCGCAGATCGGGCGAGAAGCCGGTGGCGCGGATCTGGCTGACGGTATAGGTCAGCGCATCGAGCAGGGCGGTGCGCCAGAGCTGCGCGCTGGCGGTTTTTTCGGTTTCGATCTCGCGCGTGGCCAGCAATTCGCGCAGACGCGCGAGGGTGTCGGCATCGAGTGCTTCGAGCCAGACGGCGTCGTGCGCCTGCGGAAAAAACAGGGCGAACAGCACGGCGAGATCGCGCGTCTCGGGCGATTTGGGCAGCCATTTGTTGCCCAGCCGCTCGCTGAATTCGCTGAAAAACGAAGGCCGCTGGCTGAAGCCGAAATCGGCCAGCAGCAAAGTGGCATCGGTGTTGCGCAGCAGGCCGTTGATCACGGCGGCGATTTCGGCGCGGCGCTCGGGCAGGTGGTCGAGCACATCCAGCAGGGTTTGCAGTCGGCGGATTTCGGCGGGCGCCGCAGTGTCTTCTCCGTCTTGCGCAGCGAGAGTCGGCGGGAGGTTCAAACCCTCGCGCAGGAGATCGGCGTCGGGGCCGCGTCGCAGCCAGTCCAGCAGGTCGATGATCCAGAGCGCTTGCTCCACGGGCTGCGCCTGTGCGCTGGCCGCGTTGAGCAGCGAATGCACCTCCGTCGCCGCACGCGCCGCCGCCTTGCGCGCCCGGTGCTTGGCAAAAAACATCAGTGCAGACTCCGCGGCTGAACCAGCGCGAATTCGGGAATGTGCGCCTCGAAGCGCTCGCCATCTTCCGCGACACAGAAATAACTGCCGCGCATGCTGCCCATCGGCGTGCTCAGTTGCGACCAGCTGGTGTATTCGAACGCTTCGCCGGGCTTGAGAAAAGGCTGCTGCCCCACCACGCCCAGACCGCGCACTTCCTCCACCTTGCCCGCACCGTCGGTAATGATCCAGTGGCGGGAAATGAGCTGCGCGGCCACGCGCCCGGTGTTGATCACGGTGACGGTGTAGCTGTAGGCATAAACGCCTTGCTCCGCATCCGACTGCTCGGGCAGGTATTGCGGAATCACCGAAACGGAAAATTGATAGGTCGACATGCGCCCGATTCTAGGAGTTAGCAGTGGAGTGCGCGCTTGAGATGGCTTGACATTCAGGGAATTGCGCCGCGTCAGGTAGTTGGGTTCAAATCCCTACAGAATCAGTTGGGCATCCCTCTAAAATGAACGCCATGAAAACCTACCGCATCGCTCCCAGCATTCTCTCGGCCGACTTTGCCCGCCTGGGCGAGGAGGTGCGCAACGTCATCGACGCTGGCGCTGATTTCATTCATTTCGACGTGATGGACAACCATTACGTGCCCAACCTCACCATCGGCCCGCTGGTGGCCGAGGCCATCAAGCCCTACTGCAAGAAAGCCGACGGTACCCCCATCACGCTCGATGTGCACCTGATGGTCGAGCCGGTCGATGCCATCGCCCAGTCCTTCGTCAAGGCGGGCGCCGACATCGTCAGCTTCCACCCCGAAGCCAGCAAGCACGTCGATCGCACCCTGCAGATGATCCGCGACGGCGGCGCCAAGGCCGGGCTGGTGTTCAACCCCGCCACGCCGCTTTCCGTGCTCGACTACGTCATGGACAAGGTCGATCTGGTGCTGCTGATGAGCGTCAACCCCGGCTTTGGCGGTCAGAGTTTCATCGAGAGCAGCCTGCCCAAGGCCAAACAGGTGCGTGCCAAGCTCGACGCCTACAAGGCACAGACGGGCCGCGACATCCTGCTGGAAATCGACGGCGGCATCAAGCCCGACAACATCGCCGCGGCCGCTGCGGCCGGGGTGGACACTTTCGTGGCTGGCAGCGCCATTTTCGGCAAGCCCGACTACAAGGCCGTGATCGACGCCATGCGCGCCAACCTCGCGGCGGTGGCCTGATGGACGCCCGCACCGTTGCAACGCCAGTCCTGACCCTGGTCGGCCACGCCGTGCAGGCCGCCATCATCGATCTCGACGGCACCATGATCGACACCCTGGGCGACTTTCATGCGGCGCTTTCGCGGTTGATGGACGAACTCGGCCTGCCCGCGGTCAGCCGAGAGCAGGTCGAGCATCGCATCGGCAAAGGTTCCGAATATTTGGTGCTGCAGACCCTGCGCATTCACCTCCGCGACGATCAGGCCCAAGACCTGTACCCGCGCGGCATCGAAACCTATCAGCGTATTTACGGCACCATCAACGGCCAGTATTCCAACCCGTTTCCCGGCGTGCCCGAAGGGCTGGCGTCCTTGAAGGCTGCGGGCTTGCGGCTGGCCTGCATCACCAACAAGCCCACACGCTACGCGCGCGAACTGCTCGACCTCAAAGGGCTGCTGCAGCACTTTGAAGTGGTCAACGGCGGCGACGCCTTCCCGCGCAAGAAGCCCGACCCCATGCCCTTGGTCGAAACCTGCAAGCAGATCGGCCTGCCCACCGCGGTGGTGCTGATGATCGGCGATTCGCAGAACGATGCCCTGGCCGCCCGTGCCGCCGGTTGCCCGGTGGCTCTGGTCACCTACGGCTACAACCACGGCGAGCCCGTGCGTGCGGTGGACGCAGATGGCTTTGCCGACCGCATCGGCGATCTGCTGCCCGCCTGAATAATTCAGCACGCAGCAATAAAAAAGCCGCTCCGGACAGGAGCGGCTTTTTTGTGGGCAGAGCCCACACGATCAGCCGTTGATGTTCTGCTTTTGAATCGAGGTGTTGGACAGCACGCCAGCGGGCAGCATGCGCAGCATGGCCTGATACAGCTCGGCGTTGCCGGTGCCCGGAATGATGTGCGAGCCCGGACCCATCAGCACGATGCCGTTGGAGGGTTCGAACAGCAGTTCAACCGTTTGACCCTTGGCGATCTGCTTCACGCTGGCCAGTTGTTTACTGAAGGCGTCCATCGCCGGCTTGAACGAGGCGTACTGCGCGGCGGACACGCCCTTTTTCACCCCAGCATCCAGCGCCTTGGCCAAAGCGTCGGCCGACATATTGGAAATGGCGGTGAGGCGAATCGATTTGGCCCCGGGCATGGTCATGATGTTGCTGACCGACGTGGTGTTTTGCGGCAGGTAAACCGCCGCAGCCATCTTGCCGCCCATATCGACCACGCCAGCGCCGTTGATCAGCAGGGGCACGCCGTTGGCCGGGGCGGTTTGCATCACAGGAACGCCGCCCACTTTGACGGCGGCATTGGCGCTTACGGCGCCGAACGTCGCGGCCAGCGCGATGGCGGTTGCGGTCAGAACTGTTTTCATGGGCGATCCTCGGGTGGTTTGTGGGTATATCAGCCAAATCTTATTTTATGAACCCACCCCTTGCATGTTCGGGTTTTCACCGAAACGGCGTGTTTGAGTGGTCACCAAACATGACGGCGCGCAAGCCTTGCCCGGTGAAGCCGCTCAGTTGCTGTCCGCTTCGTTGCCCAGCAGCGCACGTTTGAGCCGGTCTTCAGCGGGATTTTTGCCCAGCCAGATTTTGAGCATGGAGTTGAAAAACTGCGGCTCGGTGAATACCCCGCCTGAGGGCACGCCATCGATGGCGATGGTGCTGCCCTTGCCGGGAATCTCGCGGATAGTCACCGTTTCCCCGGTTTTGATCTGGCTTTTTTGGGCAAACAGTCCGCCCAGTTGCACCAGGCTGGGAATGAAGGCGCTGAACTCCTCCGGGCTGAGGTTGTTTTTGATGCCTTCGTTGAGTTTGTCGCCGAGCTCCTTGCCGCTCACATCACGCAGCAGGGTGAGTTTCAACTCCTTGGGCCCGGCCATGTTGTAAATCGCCTGCGGTTGCGTGCTTTTCTGCGGCAAATACAGTGCGGCGGTGTAAACCTTGAAAAAGAACACGTACCGGGTACCGGCGCCGTTGAGCGTCAGCGTCTTGCCGCCGACATCCACTTGCGGCGGAATATCCACGCCGTGCAGGGTGAGCGCCTGCGCGCTCGGCATGAAGGATGCGATGGCCAGTGCGGTGATCAGCGAGGCGGTTGCGCCGAAGGTGCGCAGCGGCTTGTGAGTGGTGTGATCCATGAAGTCTCCTGTTGTCTGTTATCGAACGGTCGTTCATTTTTCGTAAAACGCCGTGCTTTGACAAGTGAATTTGGATCGGGCGCCGTTTAAGATACTGCAACGACACCCATGAAGGAGACGTCATGCCCAAGGTTTTTCAGGACAGCTACCCCGACGCGCTGGCGCACTGCTATGGCTGCGGCCGCCTCAATGCCGAGGGGCATCAGATCAAGACCGTCTGGGATGGTGATGAAACGGTCACGCGCTTCACGCCCCAGCCCTATCACATCGCAGTGCCTGGCTTTGTGTACGGCGGCTTGATCGCCTCGCTGATCGATTGCCACAGCACCGGCACGGCGGCAGCGGCGATGTACCGTGCCGAAGGGCGGGAGATGGACACGCCACCGGCCTTCCGTTTTGTCACCGGATCGCTGCATGTCGATTTTCTCAAGCCGACGCCCTTGGGTACAGAGCTTGAAATTCGCGGTCGTGTCAAAGAAATCAAGGGCCGCAAGGTCATTGTGGAGTCCACGGTGTTTGCGGGCGGCGTGGCCACCGTGCGCGGCGAGGTCGTCGCGGTACAGATGCCGGAAAACTTCGGCGCTTGAGACCGCGTTTGAGCCCGTTACGCGGAAAATGGCCCTACGAGTTTGCTACATTCGCTCACTCGGATAGCTCTGCGCGATTCATTCACTGTCCATGTTCATCCATCGGCGACACGCATCGGGTTCTGGAGACCGGGGGGCTTGGCCCTGGCGGTTCTGGTTGATCGTGCCCGCTGCTGCGGCCTGACTCACCTCCGATCTGCGTCCCATTCGCGCGTCAATGCGTGGGGCCGTGTCGGCAACAGGCTGCACTCCCGTGATATCCGCTGCCCGTCCCTTCGGGGCAGCCGACCCTTGAGACGAACATGACTGAACTCGAATTCAAAGAACTGGCCCGCCAGGGCTACAACCGCATTGCGCTCGTGTCTGAAGCGCTGGCGGATCTGGAAACTCCCCTGTCGCTCTACCTCAAGCTGGGGGTGGGCGCAGGAGCCGGGCAAAACACTTTTTTGCTGGAATCCGTCGTCGGCGGCGAGCGCTTCGGCCGCTACTCCTTCATCGGCCTGGCCGCGCGCACGCAGGTACGGGTGAAGAACGGCCTCACCGAGGTGCTGCGCGACGGCGCGGTGGTGGAAACCTCTGAAGCGCCGCCGCTGGATTTCATCGAAGCGTTCCACGCCCGCTTCAAGGTGGCGCTGCCTGCGGGCATGCCGCGTTTTTGCGGCGGGTTGGCGGGGTATTTCGGCTATGACGCGGTGCGCTATATCGAGCCGCGCCTGATGGCGTCTGCGGCCAAGCATCCCAAGCCCGATCCGCTGGGTATGCCCGACATCCTGCTGATGTTGTGCGAAGAACTCGCCGTGATCGACAACCTGTCGGGGCGGCTCTACCTCATCGTCTATTCCGACCCCGGCCAGCCCGAGGCCTACAGCCAGGCGCGCTCGCGCTTGCGCGGTCTGCGCGAGCAACTGCGCTATTCCGTTTCGGCGCCGCCCATGCAGCGCAGCAGCGTGACGCCGATCGAGCGCGAGTTCGACAAGGCCGACTATCTGAAAGCGGTCGAGAAGGCGAAGGACTACATCGCCGCCGGAGACTTCATGCAGGTGCAGGTGGGGCAGCGCCTGCGCAAGCGCTTCAGCGATTCGCCGCTGTCGCTCTACCGCGCGCTGCGCTCGCTCAACCCTTCGCCGTACATGATTTATTTCAACTTCGGCGATTTTCAGATTGCGGCCTCATCGCCCGAGATTCTGGTGCGCGAAGAGACTGTGCCCGAAGGACGCAAGGTCACCATCCGCCCGCTGGCGGGCACGCGGCCGCGCGGCGCCACCGCCGAGGCCGATGTGCGCAACGAGGCCGAACTGCTGGCCGACCCGAAGGAGCGCGCCGAGCATCTGATGCTCATCGACCTGGCGCGCAACGATCTGGGTCGTATCGCGCAGACCGGCAGCGTGAAGGTGACCGAGGCGTTCGCCATCGAGCGCTATTCGCATGTGATGCACATCGTCAGCAACGTCGAGGGGCTGCTGCAACCGCAGCGCACGCCGATGGATGTGCTGCGCGCCACCTTCCCGGCGGGCACGCTGTCGGGCGCGCCCAAGATTCGCGCCATGGAAGTGATCGACGAACTCGAACCGACCCGCCGCGGGCTGTACGGCGGGGCCATCGGCTACTGGAGTTTTGCCGGTGACATGGATCTGGCCATTGCCATTCGCACTGGCATCGTCAAGGACAACTGGTTGTACGTGCAGGCGGCCGCTGGCGTGGTGGCTGATTCCGTGCCCGAGATGGAATGGCGCGAAACCGAGGCCAAGGCCCGCGCCGTGTTGCGCGCGGCCGAGCAAGTGCAGGAAGGGCTGGACGGCTAAAGCGCTGTCCCGCCCCCTCTCTTCCCAGACCTACGGAGCCCATCATGCTGCTGATGATCGACAACTACGACAGCTTTACCTACAACCTGGTGCAATATTTCGGCGAACTCGGCCAGGACGTGCACACCGTGCGCAACGATGAGCTCGATCTCGAAGCCATCGCGGCGCTCAATCCCGAGCGCATCGTCATTTCTCCCGGGCCGTGCTCGCCCGCCGAGGCCGGTATCTCCGTGCCGGTGCTGCAATACTTCGCCGGGCGACTGCCCATTCTGGGCGTCTGCCTGGGGCATCAGGCCATCGGCGCCGCGTTTGGCGGCCAGATCGTGCGGGCGCGACAAATCATGCACGGCAAGACCGGCTCCATCACCCATGACGGCCGAGGCGTGTTCGCCGATCTGCCCAGTCCGTACACCGTGGTGCGCTATCACTCGCTGGCCATCGAGCGCGACAGCCTGCCGACCTGTCTGGAAATTACCGCGCAGACCGAAGATGGCGAAATCATGGGGGTGCGTCACCGCCATTTCGCCATCGAGGGCGTGCAGTTTCACCCGGAGTCCATCGAGACCGAGCACGGCCACCTGCTGCTGCAGAATTTTCTGGCGTTGAACGAGGGCCACTTCCATGACCATCAGTAATCACGATGCGCTGGTGCGCGTCATCGAGCACCGCGAAATCTTCCACGATGAAATGATCGGGCTGATGCGCCGCATCATGACCGGCGAGATGTCCCCGGTCATGATGGCCGCGCTCATCACCGGCCTGCGGGTGAAAAAGGAAACCATCGGCGAAATCACCGCCGCCGCGATGGTGATGCGCGAATTCGCCATGCCGGTCGAAGTGGCCGATAAAAAGCGCCTCGTCGATATCGTCGGCACGGGGGGCGATTCCGCGCGCACCTTCAATATCTCCACCGCCAGCATGTTTGTCGCCGCCGCCGCCGGGGCGCAGGTGGCCAAGCATGGCGGGCGCAGCGTGAGTTCTTCCTCCGGCTCGGCCGACGCGCTCGACGCGCTGGGCGCCAACATCCAGCTCACGCCAGAGCAAGTGGCGCAAAGTCTGGCCGAATGCGGCATCGGCTTCATGTTCGCGCCCAACCACCATCCCGCCATGAAGCACGCGGCACCGGTGCGTAAGGAGTTGGGAGTGCGCACCCTGTTCAATATTCTTGGGCCGCTGACCAACCCCGCGGGTGCGCCTAACCAGTTGCTGGGGGTGTTCCACCCCGATCTGGTCGGTATTCTGGTGCGTGTTTTGCAAAGGCTGGGCAGCGAGCACGCCCTGGTGGTGCATGGGCTGGATGGTCTGGACGAGGTGTCGCTGTCGGGCGAGACGCTGATTGGCGAACTCAAGAACGGCCAGATCAGCGAATACGCCATTCACCCCGGCGATCTCGGGCTGAAGTCCGCGCCGTTGGAAGCGCTGCGAGTGGAAGGCCCGGCTCAGTCCATCGAGCTGATGCACGAGGCGCTCAACGATGTGGCGGGCGCGCCCAGAGACATCGTGGCACTCAATGCAGGGGTCGCGCTGTACGCCGCGAACGTCGCGCCCGCATTGATCGACGGCGTACAGATGGCGCGCGAAGCCATTTCCAGCGGCGCAGCACGCGACAAAATGCAAGAGTTCGTGCGCGTCACCCGCGCCATGCAGAATCTGGCGGCCAGCGTATGAGCCCACCCCGAAACCCTTCGCTTCGCTCGGCTCTCCCCTCAAGGGGCAAGAAACTCTCGGGGCGGCCCAGCGAGTTTCTTGAGAGCGACATCCTTCAGCGCATCCTCGCCACCAAAGCGCAAGAAGTGGCGGCGGCGCGCGAGCAGGTGCCTTTATCGGCGCTGCGCGAGCAGGCTGCGGCGCGGGGCCCAACGCGGGGGTTTGCCGCCGCGGTGCAGGCCAAAGTCGCCGCGGGCGGGCCCGCCGTCATTGCGGAAGTGAAAAAGGCCAGTCCGTCGCGCGGGGTTCTGCGGGCCGACTTCGATCCGGCCGCTATCGCTCGCAGCTACGCGGCCGGGGGCGCCACCTGCTTGTCCGTGCTCACCGATGTGCAGTACTTCCAGGGGGCGGCGTCTTATCTGCAGCAGGCGCGGGCGGCTTGCGCGCTGCCCGTATTGCGCAAGGATTTCATGGTCGACGCCTACCAGATCGCCGAGGCCGCCGCGATGGGGGCCGACTGCGTGCTGTTGATCGCAGCCGCTCTGCCACGGGCGCAATTGATCGAACTGGAAGCCGAGGCGATGAGCTACGGCCTCGATGTGCTGGTCGAGGTGCACAACGCGGCTGAACTGGAGGCGGCGCTGGCGCTGCGCACGCCGCTGCTTGGCATCAACAACCGCGACTTGCGCAGCTTTGAAACCCGGCTGGAGACCACCCTCGATCTGCTGCCGCAGATTCCTGAGGGCCGCGTCGTTGTGACCGAGAGCGGCATTCTGACCGCGGATCACGTCGCGCGCATGCGGGCCGCCAGCGTTCAGGCCTTCCTCGTCGGCGAAGCCTTCATGCGCGCGGACGACCCCGGCACGGCCCTGCGCGCGCTCTTCGATTGACCCGGCTAAAAGGCCTTCTATTTGACATTGCCGCAAAAATCGCTAAGAATCTGCGGTTCGCCTCGGAGAGGTGGCCGAGTGGTTAATGGCAGCAGACTGTAAATCTGCCCTCTTACGAGTACGCTGGTTCGAATCCAGCCCTCTCCACCAGGCGCAAGAATGATGTGCTTTGCTGCTTTTGGTTTTTGCTGCGGGCTTCGTCGTGTTGGCGACGATCAGTCGCTCCGAGTTGGTCGCTGCGGGCCTCGCCAGGGTGTCCAGGGCTAGGCAAGGCGGGAGTAGTTCAATGGTAGAACCTTAGCCTTCCAAGCTAATGGCGCGGGTTCGATTCCCGTCTCCCGCTCCAGCTCCTGCGGTATTTAGTGTTGTTATGTAACGGTTTTTTCTTGAGCGTGCAAGCGTTCAGGCCCATGTGGCTCAGTGGCAGAGCACTCCCTTGGTAAGGGAGAGGTCGCGGGTCCGATTCCCGCCATGGGCACCAGTTGAATTTATCGATTTGTCCATCTTTGTAGGCTTGAGGAGTTTGAATCATGGCGAAGGAAAAGTTTGAGCGGACCAAGCCGCACGTCAACGTGGGCACGATTGGTCACGTGGACCACGGCAAGACCACGCTGACGGCGGCCATC